>NZUF01000016.1 GCA_002696995.1 Flammeovirgaceae bacterium
TAATGGTATTGAAAACTCATCTTGGTACAGAGATATTAATGGAGTTATAGAAGTTAAAATTTATTCTGATAAGTTTTTTGTAGTATCAAAGTATGATTCAAATAATAAAACTTTTATTAGTACAAAAGGAGGGAGATATTCTTGGGATAATGGATATTATGAAATATTAGAATTTAATTCATTTGATTCAACCTCAGTAGGAGACACTGTTTATTATTCTAATGTAAAAGTTAATATCAATAATGATTCAGGTAAGATGATAATTGATGGGATAAAATTTAATAAATACCCTAATAAAGATAATCTTAGTGGGGCGTGGTTGATGAGTGGTATTGAGAGGAGAGGGGAGATGAGAATGAGAGATGTGAGTAGGCCAAGAAAGACCTTGAAAATGCTTGCAGGAGGAAGGTTTCAGTGGATTGCCTATGATACTTCAAAGAAAGGCTTTTATGGTACAGGCGGTGGTACATTTACCGCAGTAGACGGAAAATATATTGAAAATATTGAATTTTTCTCTAGAGATTCTAATACAGTTGGTAAGTCTTTAGAGTTTGATTATGAAATAAAAGAAGGGGATTGGCATCATAAAGGATTTAGCTCGAAAGGGGATCCTAAATATGAAATCTGGACAAAAAGAAAACAATAATTTTTATTTTGCGCATGTGGCGGAATTGGTAGACGCGCTAGGTTGAGGGCCTAGTGACTAGATTTAGTCGTGGAAGTTCGACTCTTCTCATGCGCACTTTTTTTATTTAACCAAATATAGATGATAACTTCATGGCTACTGTCATCTCCCCATCTATCTTCATTTTTCCAGTCATAAAAGCCTGCATTGAATCAATTTCTTTATCTAATAACTTTTTGAANTTTTCATTATTTATTGTNATTGTACAATCTGCCTCAATATTATCATTGCTTATATTAGGTGGACTTACTGTATCATCAATATAAATACANCCATCATCTAAGACGAATTTAAATTTAGATTCTATTTTACCAGAATTCTTTTCTGATATATTTTTTATTTTTTCTGTTATTTCCTTTAATTCCATTTTAATTTATTTTTAATTCNTACATGCTTGGCCACCATTTNCCAGTTACAATAATAGAATTATTATCTATATTATAAGCTATTCCATTTAAGACGTCAACTTTATCATTATAGTTTTCTCTTTTAAATAAATTATTTAGATTAATTCTNCTNTCTACTAAACCTGTATCTGGATNAATTATTAANATAATATCTTTNCCGTAGATGTTACANTAAATTTTACCNTTAATTGATTCTAATTCATTTATATTTTCAACNTTACCATTATTATCATATACTTCTATTATTTTTTGNGTNNTAAAAGTAATAGGATCTCTAAAATATAACTTTTCAGANCCNTCACTCATTACTAGATTATCTTCATAGGTTGTTAAGCCCCATCCCTCAGTATTATANTCTATCTCACCAATTATTTCAAAATTATTTTTATTAAANATTAATCCNTTATTACTTTTCCATGATANCATGTACAGTTTATTGTNATATNTTGTNATGCCTTCTGCAAATAAATTTTTATCAATTTTTATTTCATTAATAACNTTACCAGTTNTAGAATNAATTCTTCTGATAAAGGATTTTCCATATTGNCCAGAGCTCTCTAAAAAATCTTTTTGATCTAAAAGAAGACCTTGAGTATAAGTATTTGGGTCATGTGGNAATATTTTAATTATTGTATAATTTTTTTCATCGGGCTTATTTTGAGGATATAATAGAAATGATTTATTTATTTTTTCAGTTGATCCTNCTTCAAATTTTGATANTATAGAAAAGTTATATCTTCCATATCTTACTAACTCATCGGAAGATATATTTAATNTATTTAAAAACTTTATGGAATCATTTNCTAAATAAAANATCGATTCTATAAGTTTATTTTTCTTAGAATTTGAAGAGACTTCAATTTTGATTGAGTCACCTTTTTTAAAAACTTCATTATANGATGGTGANGTTATTTTTAACTGAGATACAATTCTTGGAGAATTATAATTTTTATTTCCTTTATTATCACAGGANAATAGTATAAAAANAATAAGTATTATTTTAANATTATAATGCATTTATTATATCTTTTCCATTCTTTGTAAGATTATATCCTATTCCAATCTCTTTATTATTAAAGTCTACTATAGATATTTTTCTAATTAACTTTTTTGATAATAAACTAGAAATAGANCTGCTTAATGATGCTTTAGATTTTTTTAAAAATTTACATTCCCCTCTAATGACTCCTCTTTTATGATTTCCACTCTTTCGTATATATTTTCTTTTTTTTACTTCAAACCTTTTNCTTCTCTCNCTAATATTAAAAGGTATACTCATCTTTTCATCTATAAATTTATCTTTTGGNTTAACTCCAAAAAAATGTANAATAGGNTCATAAAAATATATNTGAGCATGTGTATTNGAATCCAATTCNATTTTTCCTAGTCTTATGACGGGAACTTTTTTATANTTAGATATAGAATTCTCTTTTATCTCTAGAAGTTGATCTATTGATGTATTAATTATATCAATTTTTTTTTCTTTCTCTTTTTTTTTNGGTAAAAACTTATGAATGGCATCAGACTCTAGACCTAAACTCTCTTTAGNTAGGTTCTTAAAAGATGTTTTTAAAATAAATTTATGAAGCTTGGATAAATACAANTTTATACTGTTATCGTATAAAGTTATTTTATTTGTANTTAATTACCAAAAATACCACTTCCNCCTTGGAAGTCTGACTGATCAAANCCACCTCTTTGTCCACCTCTTCTCTTATTCTGATTTATTCTGTATTGAAGAGATAATCTAAACTCTTGNGTTCTTCTCCAAGAGTATTCACCTTCTGTNAAGTAATTATCTTCAGGTTTCCCTCCTCTTTCNTATCTTCTTACTCTAGATTTTGTTAAATCTCTAACTGTAAGTGAAATAGTTCCTTTTTTATTTTTAAATACATCTTTGGATAAACTGAAATCCAACCCATATGAGGAAAGGTTTTTTCCCTGCGCNGATTCAGAAGGACCTCTATAGTCAAATGTTAACTGACCTTCTAGTTTATTATCAAACATTTTGATATTGTTNCTCAANCTAGTNCTCCAACTATATGATTTAGCATAAAAGTTTTGATTCGAATAACTTCCTTCTGTCTCAGATTGAAAGAAATTAAAGGACCCAGTTGTTTTNAACCATTTATTNTAGTCAATTGATCCATTTANTTCNATACCATANGCATTAGTAAANCCAAGATTTACTGGTTTAAAAACAGAATACCCATTATCATTTACNTCNAATATTCTCTCAATGACATCTTCAGTATGTCTNTANTATGTNCCTATATAGAAATTACCTTTCTTAAATTCATTTAAAAATCCAATCTCATATGAGTCTGTTAGCTCAGGATCTAGGAAAGGATTACCAATAAAGTTAAACCTGCTATCGCCTAAACCATAGAAAGGATTTAAATCCCAAAATCTAGGCCTTCTTAATCTTTTACTATANCTNNCNTGNACTNNACTGNTTATCACTAAACTCATANGTNAAAAAAGCNGAAGGGAANNANTTNGANTATTTNANANNNGTTATCTCATNNGTNTNNATTAAGATTNGCAAAAAAATCAGTNTCNTCATATCTTANNCCNGCTTGATANGANANTTTACCNGATTNATTNCCTANTTGNANATAAAANGCATTNACATCTTGNTAATAATCNTATGTATTTGANGGNGGAATNACTCTCCATCTTNCATCNAANNNTTGTTCAGCNACATAATNACTNTTCATNTNATCATAATCTCTTTTGTAACCTATTTCTAACTTACCTTTATTATCATTAAATGGGTGTGTGTAATCAACTCTAATACTTTGGTCATATCTCTCACTTATTTGATTGGTTCTCTGATTCAGATTAATGAGAGGCTCATTATAGTTACCTATATTATCTGATAAATTGTCACTCCAGGAATAATTAAGTTTTAAGCTTTGTCCTCTATTCTTGAAATTTTTTGTGTAGGATAGATTGTAGTTAAAATTTTCACTGTCTCTATCTGACAATTCATATCTTTCACTATCTCCAATTAGATTTCCATTAGATGAGTAATCTTTGTAAAAGTTTTTATTATCGCCATCTCTATCACTTATTCTTGTACCCAAAGAAAAGTTAAAGATATTATTTTTGTTGGGGAAATATGAGAAGCCAACTCTACCACCAAAAGATTTACTATTACTTAGGTTATCTCTTACTATGTTTGAGGAATAAGTTGTATCAGTNAGAAAAAAGTCAGAATTAGTGAAACCACCTCCTTTTGTTTCCCTTTGACTTACATTTAAGGAACCAAATACTGAGAATTTACTTCTTCTNTAATTGAAATTTGTTGATAACCCATTTTGAGTAGGATAGCCTGTATTAATATTAATTGATCCATTAAGACCTTTTAATCTTTCTTTTTTTAAAATAATATTTAATATTCCTGAAGAACCCTCTGCACTANATCTAGAAGATGGATTTGTGATAATTTCAACCTTATCTATTTCGTTACTTTGTAACTGTTTAAAAGCATTGGGTCCATCTAAACCCATCATACTAGCTGGTTTTCCATCGATCAAAATCCTAACACTTTGAGACCCTCTTAAACTAACATTTCCTTCTATATCTAAATCTATTGAAGGTATATTCTCTAAAATTTCTTCTGCAGTTCCTCCTTTNTTACTTAAATCCTTACCAACATTAAAGACACGTTTATCTAATTTTAATTCTAAGCTACTTCTTTCGGCTCTTATAGTCACTTCGCTAAGTGCTGTAGCATCTGAGTCTAAACTAATATNTTTTAGATCTATCTCCCTATTTTCTCTATCGAATGGAACCTTAATTCTTTTTGATTTGTACCCTACATAGGTTATTTCTGCAAAAATACCTCTACCAACATTTGTGCTTTTTCTTTCACTTCTTATTTTTTGCATCATTTTTTGGGGATTTATTTCAATTTTAAATTTCCCATTTTCATCACTAATACCACCTGATATAAGAATTGAATCTTGAGTTAAAATAGATATAGTAGCATAAGATAAACCATCATTTGTATCTGTATCAATAAGTTTACCTTTAACTAACATATTAGGCATTTGAAAACTTGATCCTGATGCTCTGCTCCATTGGGATCTATCTTGAGATAAAGAAATTTGACTAATTAAAAGAAATATAAATGTTAAAAACCTCATAAATTAAATGTTTTGATTAGTTGGAGTGTTATACGCAGTTAGATGTCAATAGTTTTTAAAACTTGCTAACTATGAAAATATTTTTAAAAGAATAGAAATAAATAACAAAGTACCTGTGCTTTGTAAAATNGTCATAATAGAAAAGTATTTTAAACCTTTTTTAAGATTTAGACTTGTATTTCTAGTTACAATCCAAAAGTAAGAGTCGTTAACATGGGAAATCATCATNGAACCTGCTCCAATTGATAGAATGATCATTGAAGTTTCAAAGATATTAAAATTAAAGTCAGATATTATTGGGAAAATAATTGTACTAACTATTATCATAGAGGATGTGCTAGAACCTTGACTTGTCTTAAGAATAAAACTTAATATGTAAGAGATTACACATATATGTATTATACTACTCTCTTCTATNTTTATAANGNTTGGGAGTACNTCATTTATATTTGAATTTTTAATAATGTTTCCAAATGCAGCNCCCATTGATGTCAAAAGAATAATAGGGAGGAAATCTTTTACAGCAAAGGTTAATATTTTATTAANNTTNCCACNTTTNCGAGGAATAAAAAATGATAAAATCACACCTACTGATAGTGCAAAGTTTGGGTTTCCAATTAACTTAATTGATTTATAAATTAAGGTTCCATTTAAATTACCAAAAAAATTAGAGACTGTATTTAAACTAATTAATAGTAATGGTATTAGAATACTTAAATAGGCAATTGTTGATGCATTATCATCACTATTTAAACTTTGATTTATTTTATTTTTATTTTTTTTAATAAAACTTCTTGAGAAAAGAAATGCTATAAGTGATGATGGGATCGATACAATAATTCCTAGAATCATTATAGTTCCTATATCATCTAAGACATTAAAATTATTAATAGNTGCTATTGGACCAGGTGTTGGGGGGATTAGAGNATGAGAAGAATAGAGTCCTCCAGACAAGGATAAATTCAAACTTGTNAGAGAGATTGAGCTTGATGATGCTATTGATCTTGATATTCCATTAAGTATTAAAAAAGCAGAGTCACAGAATACAACTGTACCTATAAATAAGCCAAGCATATTAATTGAAAGAAGGGTTTGTTTCTGAAAATTATTTAGTAGTAANTTTCCAAANTTTTCAATAGATTTTGTTTCTTTAAGAAATTGTCCTATNACACAGCTTAAAAAAATAATTAGACCTATNTTTTTTATAGAAGAAAAAAATCCAATTAATTGATAATTAAATATTTGANATGCAGTCATCTNAAGTANTATTCCTAAGNTTANTGACCCAATAAAAAGACTAATTATAGGATTTAATTTTAATTTACTATTAAGAATAATAACANTTATAACTGATAATGATAAATGAAAAAAAATTATCATTGATCTCGATTAAGAGAAAGNAAATACATTACTGCCATCCTTATTGCAACTCCATTTTCAACTTGATCTAAAATAATTGAATTNTTTGANTCTGCCACATCACTGCTAATTTCAACTCCTCTATTTATGGGTCCTGGNTGCATTATTNTAATATTTTTATTTATGCTATCTAATAGTTTTTTATTTATTCCATAATATAAACTGTACTCTCTTAGAGAAGGGAAAAATTTATTTTTTTGTCTTTCTAATTGTATTCTCAAAACATTAGCAATATCACACCATTCCAAAGCTTTTTTAATATCATTTTCAATTTTAACATTTAGATNATTTATATGTTTTGGTATTAGAGTAGATGGTCCACATAACATNACCTCTGCTCCTAATTTTTGAAGAGAATAAATATTNGATAGAGCAACCCTTGAATGAGATATATCTCCAATAATNGCAACNTTTTTACCTTTNACTTTACCAGTTTTNTCTCTAATTGTATAGGAATCTAATAGAGCTTGTGTAGGATGTTCNTGAGTGCCATCTCCAGCATTTATAACTGAAGCATCTATGTTTTTAGAAATGAAATGAGGAGCNCCTGGATTTGGATGTCTCATTACAATCATATCTACTTTCATAACTAGTATATTATTTATTGTATCTAATAAAGACTCTCCTTTTTTCACAGAACTAACTGAGGAAGAAAAATTAACTATATCTGCTGAAAGTCTTTTTTGAGCTAATTCAAAAGATAATTTTGTTCTTGTACTATTTTCAAAAAAAACATTAGCTATAGTCAAATGNCTTAATGAGGGGACTTTNTTNATAGGCCTAGAAAGTACTTCTTTAAATTTATCTGCCGTNTCAAAAATTAAATTAATTTCCTCTAACGATAAATTTTTAATTCCTAATAGGTCTTTAGATTTTAATTTATTCATTTGATATCCATATATTATCTTCNTTAAAACCCTGTTCAGCTAAGTTTACTTCTATTCTATCAGAAGTAATAGTATTTATTTTAATTCCACAATATGTNGGTTCNACTGGTATATCTCTACTATACTTTCTATCGATTAGCACCAAAAGTTCTACTTTTTTTGGTCTTCCAAAATTCATAATACCCTCCATTGCTGATCGTACAGTTCTCCCTGTAAAAAGAACATCATCAATTATTACCACTTCTTTTTCATCAACTAAAAAAGGAATAAAAGTTTCTTTTGCTTTGTGAATATTGTTAGATCTAAAATCATCTCTATAAAATGTTGTATCTAGAATTCCAGAATCTATTTTTTTTCCTAATATTTTGTTTAGATTTTTTTCAATTCTTTTTGAAAAATAAATCCCTCTAGGTTGAAGCCCTATGAGGACGGTATTTTCAAAGTTATTATGATTTTCAATTAGTTGATGACAAAGACGATTGATTGTTATTTCTAGTCTTTTTTTATTAAACAATCTAGATTTATTCGTCATTTAATTGCAAATATAAATTCATTTTCACAATTAGTTTAATTCTTAATTACGAATTTCAAAATTTGTTATATAAAAAACACGTTTGTTTTTTTTTTCTAAAGCTTTATTGTTTTTAATTTTTTGAACTCCTATTGTATAATAATTATTTAAATACCAATGGAATGTCCCTTCAGGGTTTGTCTCATTACTTATCTTGATGTCTTCTGCTTCAATTAAATTTAGATCAATTTTAAAAGTCTTATTTATACCATTAAATAAAGATTCTGTATAAGATATTTCTCCTTTATTAATATAAAAACTAATGAGTTTGTTTTCATTTAAGATATAATTATTATATGCTTTATTAGAAAATGTATTAAAATTATTCATTTTTGAAATTGAACTCCAGATTAAATTTCCCTCCAGATTAAATTTCATAAACAAGTTTATATCATGAGAATATCCACCAAAATTTGGATTAATCTTTCGATCATATGTTCCTGAATAAGTATTATAAAATGGGATATATGAGTAATTACTGAAACCATCATTGGTATAGTCTGGCTTAATACTTTCTAATGAAAAGTTAAGATTATTGTTTTTTATAAAAATAGTGTCAATATATAGCTCATATCCAAATTTTAAATTTGAAATATTTTTGCTGTTTAATTTTTTTATTACATTCTTCTTTTCTTTTGAAATAAAATCTCTAATTGAATTAATTTCTAAAAAATATTTTCTATCACTCAATATAAGTGAGTCATATTTAAATTTATCAAATTGTATTCCGACTGCTTCATTAGAATTTTTATTTCCAAAAAGTGAAACTGAATAAGAAATATTTTTATAATCTATAATTTTAGTGTCAAATACTGAATGATTATTAGATTTAATTTGATATGNATAAATCTTCTCTCCTTCNAGGTTATAAACCTCTCTATCTATATTTTTAAAATTATTTTTTGTTCTCTGAGAAGTTAAAGCTGAAAAATAATTANNATTAATTTTTTTTAATTTCANAATGTTTTTGTNTCCATATAGATATTCATAAATATTAACTAATTGATTTTTATTTAAATTATAAATACTTAGGAGGTTCTTTCCATTTTTCATTTTACTACTAAATACCAATTTGTTTTCAAGAGTTAANATATTTGTGATACTTAAGCTTAAAGGAAGTTTAATTTCTTTAATTTCAATTGAGTTTGAAACAGGTAAATAATTAATAATTAAATAGTTTTTTTCATTTGAATANTTTTTTTTGTAAAATAATTTAAAGCTTGATTTTTCAGAAATAATTTTTAGAAGGGAAAATGATCTGTCTAGTTGGAATGTGGTGTCCTTAACTTTTTCTAAATCTCGATTATATGTATTTATTTTCCAATTTAATTTTTTTCCAGTTTCTTGATCTTGTATCATGATCAAATTATCATTATTTGAACTTGTCCAATAGCTTCTATCTAAATATTTTATTTCAAATTCAATTCTTTTTTTTTGATGGANAATACTTTCTAAATTACTTTGGGATTTTATATTTTGAGTTATTAAAATAAATACAGTTAATAAAGTGAAAATTTTAGTAATTAGATTTTCTTCTATGGGGGATNTTGTCTTAACTACTCCTGTGCCTAGACTTTTAAAAAAGAAATTTCCTGAATCAAAGATACACTTCATAACCAAAGATGAATATAGTTACATTTATGATAACAANATTAATATTGATAAGGTTATAANATTTAAAGATAGTCTTATAAANATATTAACTANGCTCAGAAGNGANAACTATGATTTAGTAGTTGATCTTCATAATAATTTAAGATCTAATTTTTTAAAACTTTTCTTATTTAAGACCTCAATTACTTATAANAAATATTTTTTTAAAAGNTGGCTACTTACTAATCTNAAAATNAATTTAAAGATTAAACATATNGNAAAATCATANATCGAGACTCTATTGAAAATNAATATTTATGATGATGGAGAGGGATTAGAATTTTATTTTAGTGAGAAAATAAAAGAAATTAANTTNCCGAGTATATATNANAGAGGATTTTCTGNAGTAGTAGTAGGAGCAAAGCATAAGACAAAGCGATTAACTTATAAAAAACTGATTGAGCTTTGTGATAAAATAAATGGGCCTATAGTTTTAGTTGGAGGAAAAAGTGANATTTCNGTATCAAAAAAAATAGAAAGTTTTTTNAAATATTCAGATATTAAAGTAAGAGATAAACTAAATAAGAATACACATATATATAATTTATGTGGTAAGCTTAATATAGAAGAATCAGCTTACATAATTAATCTATCAGATAAAGTTTTTACACATGATACTGGGCTCATGCATATCGCTTCTGCATTAAAAAAGAATATTTNTTCAATATATGGATCAACTCATTCTAACTTAGGATTTTATCCTTTTAGATCTTCTTTTTCGGTTATTGAAAATGATAATTTATCATGTAGACCATGTACTAAAATAGGGNACTCTAAATGTCCAGCAGGTCATTTTAAATGTATGAAAGATTTAAAATTTGATGGTATTTAATAATATGAAGANACTTATTATTCTAAGACATGCAAAATCTAGTTGGGATTATCCAGAGTTATCNGATTATGANAGACCTTTAAATTCTAGAGGAAATAAAGATGCAGAAATGATGTCTTTAAAACTTTCCGAAAGATTAGATCATATTGATTCTNCAATCTTAAGTTCTTCTAAAAGAACAGAATTAACATATGAGTATTTTNAAAATAAAATNAATTTTAAAAGTGAGTTTTTTACNGATNAATTGTATCATGCCTCATCAAAAAAAATAATTTCCATAATCAAGNATACAAATTCTGATATNAATTCTTTAATGGTATTAGGACATAANCCNGGNCTAACAGAAATAGTTAATCTTTTAACAAATCACTACTTATATAATTTACCAACANCAGGGATTATTATAATTAAGTTTAATATAACCTCATGGAANAAAATATCAGAAAAAGGTGACTTAGAATGGATTAAGTTCCCAAAAGATTATAAACTATAATATATATTCACTAAGATCCTTATTTTCAGTTATCGAATTTAGTTTTTCGCCGACCATTTTTTTTGTGATAACTATTTTAGCATTAGGTCCTATTTTTTCTGGTATATCAAAAAGAATTTCGTTTAATAACCTGCTCATTACTGTGTGAAGTCTTCTAGCTCCAATATTCTCAATTTCAGAATTTATTATAAACGCTTTATGTGAGATTTCTTTAAGTGCATCTTCATTAAAAATAATCTCAACATTTTCTGATTTAATCAATGCTTTGTATTGTTTAGTTAATGAATTTTTTGGCTCACATAAAATTTTGAGAAAATCTTCTTGAGTTAAAGTATCTAATTCAACTCTTATTGGAAATCGCCCCTGAAGCTCAGGGATTAAATCAGAAGGTTTAGAAAGATGAAATGCACCTGCAGCTATAAATAGTATATGGTCAGTTTTAATTATACCATATTTAGTTGTGACAGCTGTNCCNTCGACAATTGGAAGTANGTCCCTCTGAACNCCTTCTCTACTTACGTCTGGACCACCTCCTTTATTTGAGTTTCCACTTATNTTGTCAATTTCATCTATGAAAATTATTCCAGTATTTTCNGCTTTATCTATTGCTTCTTCNTTTACTTCATCCATGTCAATNAGTTTTGAGACTTCAGACTCTAAAAGTATTTTTTTTGCTTCTCCAATTGTAACTTTTCTCTTCTTATTTCTTTTTGGCATCATGTTACTGATCATATCTTGAAGGTTAATCATAGAAGACTCATCCATCATTCCTCCACCTACCATTCCGATACCTGAATTAGAAGGTTTTTGAACCATGATCTCAATTTTTCTATCATCTAACTCTCCACTTTTTATTTTTTCTTTGAACTTATCCCTAGTCTTTTCATTAATTTCTTTGTCATCATTATTACTATTTTTTTCTAGACTTAAGTTAATATTTGATTGGACTTTATTGACTGGGGGAATTAATACATCTAAAATTATTTTATTTACACTTTCTTCAGCTCTTATCTTNACTTCTTCTTTTTTGAGAGTTTTTACAAGATTTACAGATTGTTCAACTAGATCNCTAACCATGCTNTCAACATCTCTTCCAACATAACCAACCTCAGTAAATTTTGAAGCCTCAACTTTTGTGAAAGGAGCATCNGATAATTTTGCGAGTCTTCTTGCNATTTCTGTTTTACCAACNCCTGTTGCCCCAATCATTAAGATATTATTTGGTATAATTTCATTTTTTATTTCATCTCTAACATTTAANCTCCTCCATCTATTTCTTAAAGCAATTGCNACATTTCTTTTTGCATCTCCTTGTCCAATTATATATTTGTCAAGTTCATTGACAATCTGTTGCGGAGTCATATTTTTAATTTTTTCCATATTTCAAATTTAATTTTTTTTCAAATTATAATTAANTGAGATATTATTNGAATTACTTATAGAATTCAAAANTAATCTAGAATAATTTAAATTAATTCTTTTTAATGTTAATTCTAANCCNTAGGATATTCCTCTTAACTTTTCAGTANTAAGTTTNAAGCTTTTATTATTTCTATGATTATATCCNACCAAAATATTAAAATATTTAGAGAATAAAACCTCAATCCCCAATGAAACATTTTGACTTATAAAATTATTTTTTTGAGGTTGATAAAAAGTAAATGAAAACCTTAAAGGCATATATTCTGGTTTAAAAGTTAATCCAAATTTAATATTTGAAGGTAAGTCTGTATGATTATTAGTTATCAAAAACCCATAATTAGATAATACTAGAGCTAATGTTAAATTATTTATTTTATATGGTATGTAGTTCATTCCAACATCAATAAGAAAACCTGAATATGACTCATCATATAATTTAGAATTAAAAAATTTAATATTTGTACCTATTGATATATTTGAAAATTTATAAGATTTTCCAAAATTTATTAGATATTCTTTTGGATAAAAGTCACCAGTATAATTACCATGATTATCAAATCCTTTGAATTTTCCATGTGAAAAATATTTAATACCAACTCCAAATTTTCCTATATAATNTATGCTATCAGAATATAATATGCTAGAGGAGTTTATATCTAATATATATTTGAGATAGTTGACTGATATTTTTTTCCCACCAATAAATGAAGGATTTAAAAAAAAAATAAGGATTCTTATTGTATGAAGATATATTATTACCGCCTAATGCATTAATTCGAGCATCATCATGTATTTCTAAAAATCTTAAATTTTGTTCTTGAGAGTATGAATTAAAACAAAATAATATTGAAATGAAAAGAAAAACTTGTTGAAATAAATTTTTCAACTTATCATAAAAATAATTTATAAATATCATTTAGAATAACATATGACATTAAACCAAGCAATATTATAACTCCAAATCTTGTGGAATATTCTAAAAACTTTTCTGTTGGCTTTTTTCCTGATACTATCTCATATAAAATAAAAGTAGCATGACCTCCATCAAGAGCAGGTATAGGAAGTAAATTCATAAACGCTAAAACCATNGATAATAACCCAACAATTCTCCAGAAATTTCCCCAGTCCCATTCTGANCCAAATATCTGAGCGATACCTATTGGCCCACTTAAATTTTTAGAAGGGTCTATATCACCAGAAAACATTTTACCAAAAGCTCTAATATTTANNAATACAACACCAAAAGCTTTTTTGGTTCCTAGANCAAAGGATTCTGATAAATTATATTTTTTTTCACTGAAAATTAGAGGCTCATTTAATGCTAATATACCAATAGTTGCATTTTTTGATATTTCAACAACCTTTTCAATAATTTTATTTTCTCTTTTAATAGTGACTTGAATTATTGAACTTTTATTTTTTTCTAGAATTGATTTAAGTTCATATAAGTCAACAATATAATTTTCTTCAACTTTAATTATCCTGTCACCTTTTAATATACCAGCTTTAAGTGCATTATTATAAACGCTGTCTACTAAAAATGGAGTTCTTGCTTTTAAAAAAGATGATAAAGCTTCCCTGCTATTCATTTTATTAATNAAGTTATCTGGAATTCTAATATCTATTTCTTGGCTTCCTCTATCAACTCTAAATGTTGTATTATCATCAAAAAANAAATTTGGATTAAATAACTCAGCATCTCTTTCCCAATCATTNCCATTTATNTTTAAAATTTTATCTCCAGTTTTAAAACCAGCTTCTTTTCCTAACTCTAATGCTAAAATTCCATTTTTGTTTATCTCATCTTTTGAAAGATAAATTTCTCCATTATAATATGTTATACAGGTAAAAATTATTAATCCAGTAATTACATTGAATATTATTCCTCCTAACATGACAATTAATCTTTGCCATGCAGGTTTGGATCTAAATTCCCATTCTTCAGGCTCTTTTTTTAGATGAGTGGTATCCATTGATTCATCAATAATACCAGTGATTTTAACAAATCCTCCTAAGGGTATCGAACCTAATCCATACTCAGTTCCNTTATAGTTGAAACTAAATATTTTTGGTGGAAAACCGATAAAGTATTTTTCAACTCTCATCCCAAAAAANTTAGCTGCAAGAAGATGGCCAAATTCATGNATCCCAACTATAATTGATAATGCTANAATCATTTGAGCTGCCATTATAATACCATCCATTTCTATAAAGATTTAATTTTTTTATTNATAAAACTTCTCGTAAGTAAATCTGTCTCAATTAATTGTTCCAGATTTGGTGTCGCAATATATGATATTTTATTTAAAGAATCTTCAATAAATTTTGTCATATCTAGGTAATTAATTTTCTCATTCAGAAAAGCTTCAACAACAACTTCGTTAGATGCATTAAGTATACATGGACTATTTCCTCCTCTAAGCCCAGCTTCAAATGCTAGTTTAAGATTATTAAATGTTTTCAGACATGGTTTCTCAAAGTTTAAGGTATTGTTTTTTAAGAAGTTAAATTTTTTGAAATTATTTCTTAATCTTTCTGGATAACCTAGTGCAAATTGAATAGGTAATTTCATATCTGGCTCACCCATTTGTGCTTTTATNGANCCATCATTAAATTCAACCATTGAATGAATTATTGATTGAGGGTGAACGACTACTTCAATTGAATTTATATCAATATTAAATAAGTATTTAGCTTCTATAACTTCTAAACCTTTATTCATTAGGGTAGAGGAGTCAATACTTATTTTATTGCCCATATCCCAATTTGGATGNTTAAGAGCATCTTCTTTTTTTATATATTTCAAGTCTTCAATACTCTTTCCTCTAAAGGGTCCTCCTGATGCTGTNAGTATAATTTTCTCAATATTTTTATTCTTTTCACCAAGTAAACACTGATAAATTGCAGAGTGCTCAGAATCTACTGGCAATATATCTACATTATTGTCTTNACATAACTTAGTAATAATATCACCNGCAATNACTAAAGTTTCTTTATTNGCTAANGCTATATTTATATTTTTANTAATTGCATTTATAGTAGGTATTAATCCAGATTTTCCAACAAGAGCAGTGAGTACCATATCAGGATTTGAATACTTATAGAAGTTATTTAATGCTTCTTCTCCGTATAAAATATCAATTTTTTCATTTTTTAAATTTTTTTCTAAAATTTTTGATTTAGATCTATCTCCAAATATTAATGTTTTAGGTTTAAATTTTTTTGCTTGTTCTATTAATAAATTATAATTAGAAAATGCAGATAAAAGGTCTACTTTAAATTGTCCTTTAATGTGAGATATAACTTCTAAAGTTTGTGTGCCAATAGAACCTGTTGANCCAAGTATTGCTATCTTNTTCACCTAATTTATATTTAATATTTTTGTTATTATTTTTCTGTCATTTGAGATTCTAGGNACCTTATTCTGGCCACCAAGTTTTCCAATTGATTTCATAAAATTAATAAATGATTTCTTTTTCATAANTCTAATTTTAAGAGTAGTTAAAACTCCATCTTTTATNAAATCATTATAATAGGAATTTAAACTCTGAAGATTTTTATCAATTTCTTTTTCAAATAAATNTATATTCTTAGGAGTTTTTTTAAATTCTATTAACCACTCATGATGTGATTTTCCTTTTCTATTAATTATTTTAGGTCCGACNGTGTATTCNACAATTTGAANATTNTTAAATTTTTTACATGCTTTATTTAGAGCTTTGTCAACTTCCTCNACAATTACATGTTCACCAAAAGTTGAGAGNTAATGTTTAGTNCTACCAGTTACCTTAATTTTTAATGGATTTAGATTTGTNAATTTTATAGTNTCTCCCATAGCATATGACCATAATCCAGCATTAGTTGAAATAATCATAGCATAGTTTTTANCTAATTCTACTTCTCCNATCATCAACCTATTTTGATTNTTTTTTTCTAATTCACTCAATTCAATAAATTCATAAAATATTCCTGAATTAATTTGAAGAATTAAATCTTCTTTTTCAATTTTATTTTGATAAGCAAAGAAACCCTCTGAGGCAGGAAAAGTCTCTAATGTATCAATCTGTTTACCTATAGAATTAAATAAATTGTTTTTGTAAGGATCAAAGTTTACTCCTCCATGACAAATGAGTTCTAAATTAGGAAAAATATCTTTTATTTTTTTTCCTGTTTTATTTTCCAAAACATCAAAATACATTTGAATCCACGGTGGTATTCCTCCTATTATTCTTAGGTCTCTACCAATAGTTTCATCTGCTATTTTATCAATTTTTTTTTCCCAGTCCTCAATGCTATTAGTTTTCTTAGATGGTAAAATAATTGGCTTTAAATAAATCGGCTCATGATAATTTACTATTCCCGATAATCTTCCAGTCATAATATTATTTTTTGATTCAAGAGTAGGTGATCCTGAAATAAACATAACTTTTCCCATTAAAGCATTNANTTTTTTTTTATTAATTANATANTTGATAAGNAGATANCTTGCTGANTTTATTTGATTCTTNAGAGATTCTTTTGTGAGAGGAATNTACTTAGNTCCTGAAGTTGTNCCNGATGTTTTTGCAAAATACAAAGGTTTTCCNGGCCATAANANATCATNNTCNCCTTTTTTTATTTTATTAATATATTTTTTTATTTCTTCATAATCTCTAACTGGNACATTNGTNTTAAAATCATNATAAGTTTTAATNTTTTTAAAATNATGATCTATACCAAAATCAGTTTTTATNGATTTTTTNATTAGTTNATTTAATAGATTTNTTTGGATNNTATNTGCCTGTTTTTGANTTTTATTTTGAATAGAATATGACCTATCAAAAGACTTCAATATTTTTAAAAAAGAAATTATAAATTTTGANAACATAATTTTGCATTTCAAATATGCAAAAAATAAATAATACTTTTTTGATTAATTACTNACAGAAATTCTTCTGTTNATTTCTTTGATGTTTTTTCTGAAAATAGAGTCTGTNTCNATCATNTCATTAACAGANTGAACNGCATGAATAACGGTACTNTGATCTCTNCCACCAAAATGAAAACCNATNGATTTNANAGAGTTATTNGTAAAATCTTTTGAGAAGTACATNGCAACTTGTCTTGCNATAACTATTTCTTTTTTTCTAGCTTTATCTTTCATNTCCTCAATACTAATATTNAAATATTTTGATACTACATCTTGAATATATTTAATATCAATTTCTNTTTTAGTATTCTTNACAATTTTATTNATTACTGATTTAGCTAAATCTATATCAATACTTTTCTTATTAATAGTGGAGTGAGCTAATAAAGAAATTAAAACTCCTTCAAGCTCTCTAATATTNGTNTCAACTTGAAAAGCAATAAANTCTACTATATCCTTTTCAATNGTNAGCCCCTCTTCTNTTATTTTATGATTAAGAATATCTAATCTTGTCTCATAATCAGGTTTTTCTAGCTCAACNGTTAAGCCAGATTTAAATCTACTAATTAGTCTGCTGGTTAGACCTTCTAGCTCTACAGGTGATTTATCAGCAGCTAAAATAATTTGTTTTCTATTAAGATTTAGTTGATTGAAAATATGAAAAAACACCTCTTGTGTCTTTACCTTACCTTTAAAGAACTGTACATCATCTATAATTAAACATTCAATATTTGAGTAGAAGGTTGTAAAANCTTTTAATTTATTTTCTTTAAGCGCATCTATAAACTGACTNGCAAACTTTTCAGATGTGATATAGTAAACNGATAAATTANAATTCTTTGAGATTTTATTTCCGATAGATTGTAANAGNTGAGTCTTTCCAAGTCCNACTCCTCCATATATCATAAGAGGNTTAAACGGATTATTCCCTGGACTNTTTGAAATTCTTTTTCCAGCCGCTTTTGCAACACTATTACATTTACCTGATATAAAANTTTTGAAATTAAATTTTCTGTTAAGATTGTCAAATTTTGATTTCGTATTTTTTTTATCAGTTACAATTTCTTTTATNTCNTTTGTTTCTGAATTGAGTATTTGTTCTTTAGAAATTTCGTATTCAATTTTAGCTTCATTTCCAATAACTTTAATTATAACCTCATTTAATAATTCTATATAGTGTTCTTCAATCCATTCATAAAAAAATTTATTAGGCACCTGAAGTGTTAAAGTTTTATTTTTAAATTGAGTTGCCTTTATAGGTTTGAACCAAGTAATATAACTCTGTATGTTTATTTTACTTTTAATTAAAGACAAACAGTTTTCCCAATGCTTATTTTGCATTAAATTAGAATTAGTGGTTTATAAAAAAATTCGCTATTTGTTAAATAGAAATTCAAATATTATTGATTTTTATTAATTAAAAAAATTTTTCCAAGTATTGACTTTTTAAAACATTCGATTTTTTAAGATATTAAACTATTAATATTCAAAAATCTTTGAAAAGTACAATAAGTTTTTTTTCTAAAATTAAGGAATTAGATTTGTTGTTCATTTAAAAAAAATGTGGCAAGACTCAACTCTTATTTCCATAGAAAAAGAAACAGAAATCACATGGAAATTTGTGATAAAAGTTCACTCTGATTTTAAATATATTCCAGGTCAATTCGTTCAGATTAAAGTTAATGATTTAGTTAGAAGTTATTCTATTTCTTCCTATGGTATAGATGGAAACATTTTTGAACTTATTATTGTGAAGCTTGAAGGTGGTAAAATGACTAATTATCTATTTGAGCATGCTAAAGAAGGGGACAATATACTGATTAAAGGACCTTTAGGTAAATTCACCTTACCAGAAACTATTAGTGGAGATATTTTATTTGTATGTACTGGGACTGGAATTGCTCCCTTTAGAAGTATACTTCAGAGTTTAGTTAATCAAAAAGTAAATCATAAAAACATTTATTTGATATTTGGGACTAGAGAAAGAAAAGATATCCTCTATCCTGAAGAGATGAAAAATTTTGAGAACTTAATAAAAGGTTATAAATATATTCCAGTATTATCTAGAGAAAAGTGGGAAGGGATGACCGGTTATGTTCATAATCAGTACTTAGATTTAATTAAAAATAATAAATTAGAAGACCCTATATTTTATTTGTGTGGATGGAGAGATATGATCAAAGAGGCTAGAGGTAACCTTAAAGATTTAGGATTTGATTCTAAAAAAATAAAATTAGAGATTTACGGATGAAATATAAAATTAAACATGAATGTGGCATTGCATTCATTCGTCTTCGTAAACCACTTCAGTATTTCATAGATAAGTATGGCACTCCTTCTTATGCTATAAATAAAATGTTTTTGATGATGCATAAACAAAGAAATAGAGGTCAGGATGGAGCTGGTTTGGCTTGTTTAAAACTTGACACAAAACCTGGTAAAAGATATATAAGTAGATATCGTTCTGTTAAAAAGGATTCTATTCAAGATATTTTTAATAAAATCAATAAAAAATTTATCAAAGCAAAAGATAATCCTAATTATAAATTAAAGGAAGAGTGGGTCAAAGAAAATATTGCTTTTACAGGTGAACAGTGTTTAGGTCACCTTAGGTACGGTACTTTTGGAGGTAATTCAATTGAAAATTGTGCTCCTACATTAAGACAAAATAATTGGAGGTCAAAAAATTTAATTTTTGCAGGAAACTTTAATATGACCAATCTTGATGAACTTTTTAATGTCTTAGTAGACCTTGGTCAGAGCCCAAAAGAAAAATCTGATACTGTAACAATTTTAGAAAAAGTAGGACATTTTTTAGATGAAGAAAATAATAGAATTTATAATAAGTATTCCGAAAAATTATCTAAGAAAGAAATTTCTAAAAAAATAGAAGAAGAAATAAGTGTAAAAAATATATTACAAAACTCATTTAAAGATTTTGATGGAGGATATGCATTGGCAGGTATGATTGGCCATGGTTCATCTTTTATAGCTAGAGATCCAAATGGAATTAGACCATTATATTATCATGTTAATGATGAGATTATTGTAGCTACAAGTGAAAGACCACCTATAAAAACCGCATTTGGTTGTGAATTTAATGAAATTAATGAGGTGGAGAGGGGTCACGCATTAATAATTAATAAAGATGCTAGCTATTCTATTGAGAAATTTGTTGAACAAAAAGAAGATAAGGCTTGTTCTTTCGAGAGAATTTATTTTTCAAGAGGTAATGACCCTGAAATATATGAGGAGAGAAAGAAATTAGGTAAGTTATTAATACCAAAAATTTTAAGTTCTATTGACAATGATTTAAAGAATACAATATTTTCATATATTCCTAATACCTCTGAGACTTGTTTCTATGGTATGATAGATGGTTTAAAAAATCATATTAATTTATTAAAAAATGATGTTTTTATTAAAAATAAATTATATAAAGGATCTAAAGATGATCTTATTTCTTTGAAAATTAGAATGGAAAAATTAGTTAGTAAGGATGTGAAGATGAGAACCTTTATTACTGATGATAATAGTCGAAATGAGTTAGTCTCCAATATTTATGATACTACAAGTGGTATTGTAACTCCAAAGAAAGATACAATGGTAATAATCGATGATTCTATAGTCAGGGGAACTACTTTAGAGAAAAGTATATTGACATTATTATCATCTCTACAAGCAAAAAAAGTAATTTTTGTTTCTTCCTCTCCTCAGATTAGATACCCTGATTGTTATGGAATTGATATGAGTAAAATGCATCAATTTGTTGCATTTAGAGGCCTTATAAGACTATTAAAAATTAATAAAGCTGATAAAAAAATTAAAGAAATATATCAGAAATGTATTAAAAGTATGGNNTCTGATAAAGCTCATAATCATGTAAAAGAATTATATGATATGTTNTCATATGAGGAATTATCTGAATCTATTACCGAAATTGTTAAGCCTAAAAACTTTAAATCAGATTTAGAAATAATTTATCAAAAAATTGATGATTTAAATAAAGCCTGTCCTAAAAACTTAGGTGATTGGTATTTTACTGGTAATTATCCNACACATGGAGGTAACAAAGTAGCNAATAGAGCCTTTATGAATTATTGTGATGGAATTAAAGGAAGAGCCTACTAAACAGAAAAGCTTTCTCCACANCCACAAGTTCTAGTAGCATTTGGATTTTTAAACTGAAAACCTTTACCATTTAANCCATCACTAAAATCAAGTTCTGTTCCAAGAACGTAAAATAAACTTTTTTTATCAACAATAATTTTCATCCCATTGTCTTCAAAAGATTCATCTTTATCAGAANTTTCTTTATCGAAATTAAGATCATAAAGTAAACCNGAACATCCTCCTCCCTTAACTTTAACTCTTACATTATGTTCTAGAGAATGATTTTCTGATTCTCTTAATTCTTTAAGTTTTTTTGCAGCCTTGTCAGTAATTTTAATCATATTGTTTAATTATTTACAAAATTAAATATTAAAATATATTTATTACAATAAATTTTTATGAATAGGACTGATTTAAGTAAAATAGGTGAATTTGGAATAATANATAGGATTAATTCTAAATTTAAAAATAAATGTAATTCATCTTTAATTGGAATTGGAGATGACGCNGCTNTAACTAAGGCTGAAAAAGAAAATGTAGTGATCTCATCAGATATGCTTGTTGAAGGTATTCACTTTGATTTATCATATACCCCACTTAAACATTTAGGTTATAAGTCAGTTATTATAAATCTATCAGATATATATTCTATGAATTCTTATCCAAATCAAATTCTTTTAAATATTGCACTTAGTAGCAAATTTTCTGTGGAAGCTTTGGATGAGTTTTATGATGGAGTAANGTANGCATGTGATGATTANAANGTTGATTTNATAGGTGGAGATACNACNTCATCNACATCAGGATTAATAATTTCAGGTACAGCNNTAGGTTATAATTCTAAAAAAAATATTGTTACAAGAGAAAATGCTAAACCAGATGATATTATTTGTGTATCTGGTGATCTAGGTAGGGCATATGCCGGCTTATTAGTATTACAAAAAGAAAAGGAAAATTTTATTAAAAATCCCAAGATTCAACCATCATTAGATAATTATAAAAGTTTAGTTGAAAAGCAATTAAGACCTAAAGCAAGAAATGATATTATTGATTTTTTTTGTAATAATAATATAAGGCCAAATGCGATGATTGATATTTCTGATGGTCTCTCATCTGAATTAATGCATCTCTCTAAGTCATCTAAATTAGGTTTTAAAATTTATGAAGAAAAACTCCCAATATCATTAGAAGTAACCTCTATGATGAATAAATTTAAACTATCACCTCTCTCTGCAGCTTTAAAAGGAGGTGAAGAATATGAGTTATTGTTCTCTCTACCTGTTGATGTATTTGAAAAAATGAATATCTCAAATATTGATATTACAGCAATAGGGCATTTTACAAAGAAAAAAAAGAACTTATTAATTTTAAAAAATAATCAGGAAGTTGATATAGAATCTCAGGGATGGGACCACTTTATTCAATAAATTTTACTTTAAATGAATTCTTAGGAAAGTCAATTTCATTAATATAATCAGTATTGAATATCCCGTAAATACAAGAACCGCTTCCAGATAAACTAACAAAATCTGCTCCTAATCTANTCAAGAGTTCNTTAATTTTATTTAATGTTTTTATTTTTTTAAAAGCAAAATTNTCAAAATCATTTTTAACATATTTTGACCAATTTTCTATATTNTCATTAAATAGCACATCTCTTAAATCATACTTTGGTTTATTTGGTATTACATTATTATAAGCTTCTGTAGTATTNATAGGTTCTTCTGGATCAACTATTAGTATGAATTTATTTTTGATATCAATTTTAATTTCATTTANTATATTCCCAGTTCCNGTTACATATTTTTTTTTATTTTCTAAAAAAAAAGGACAATCACTTCCAATTTCATTTGCAACTTGAAACAATTGTTTATTTGTCAGCTTTCCTTGAGTATTATTATTTAAAAAATTCAAAAAAAAAGCTGCATCAGATGATCCTCCTCCAAGACCAGCTCCTACAGGAATTTTTTTATGTAGATGAATTCTGAATTTANTAATAGAGTTAAATTTTTTCAAACATTTAATTAAGATATTNTCAGAAATATCTGAATTTATCTCAATTCCTGAAGTTGNTAGATGATTNTTATCAGAAGTATTAACTTCAATTATATCACATAGGGATACAGGACAAAAACAGGACTCTATTTCATGATATCCTGATTTNAGTTTATTAATTATATTTAATCCTATATTTATTTTAGCATTNGGATAAAGAAACATCTTTAGCTGAATTGATCTATTATATCTTCAGATATTCCTGTGTTTGAAAATCCGCCATCATGAAATAAATTTTGCATTGTTATTTTTTTACTTAGATCAGAAAATAAAAATATACAATAGTTTGCACATTCTTCCGCAGTAGCATTACCAAGTGGGGACATTTTTTCTGCGTAGTTGTAGAAAGCTTTAAACCCTTCAATCCCAGCTCCAGCTGTAGTAATAGTTGGTGATTGAGATATAGTGTTTACTCTTGTTTTTGAAATTTTACCTAATCTATATCCATAACTTCTGGTTATTGATTCAAGTAATGATTTCGCCTCTGCCATATCCGAATAAAATGGAAAAGTTCTCTGAGCAGCTATGTATGAAAGTCCGACAACAGAAGACCATTTATTTAAGAAATTTCTTTTTTCAGCAACTTGCATCATTTTATGGAATGAGATTGCTGAAACATCTAAAGTCTTATTTAACCAATCATAATTAAGGTCACCATACTCTTTATTTTTTCTTACGTTGGGAGACATCCCTACAGAATGTAAAATAAAGTCAACTTTATCACCTAATAGGTTAGAAGATTCATCATAAAGATTTTCTATATCTTCAACTGAGGTAAGGTCTGCAGGAATTACTTTAGATGAGCACTTTTCAGCTAGCTCATTAATTTTCCCCATTCTTAGTGCAATAGGAGCATTAGTCAAAGTGATTTTTGCGCCATTTTCAAAACACTTTTCAGCAACTTTCCATGCAATAGAGTTTTCATCTAAAGCNCCAGATATAATTCCTTTTTTTCCTTTAAGTAACATAATCTAAAAATTAAATATTCCTTTTAAGGCAAAATAAGGAATTATTATATAAAGTATCGAATCTCTAATTAAATAATAGAAAAAAATTATAGCAAATAATTTCCACCCAAATTTCTTAACTGTTTTTTTAAAGCCATTTTCAAGATAATAATTAACGTATTTTCTGAGAAAAAANGGAATTAACTTTTGTTTAAATGACATCTATTCTAAGATCTTGTTAAATAAATCACTATTTGATGGAGATAATTCCATCAAAACATTATATGCATTTCTTTTAACACTTAACGGGGCTTCTTTAAATATGTTTGTTATTTCATCAGATTTAGCATTTATAAAAAGATTAAGAATACTTGAGTTAAAATTTTTAGTATTAACCTTATTTATTTCTATTAGATTATTCAATATAATATCTCTAGACTCTTCAGGGTTTGAATAAAAAGAATCAAGGCCACTTAGATGATAATTATAAATAGCTTCTCTTACCGGCCTAAATTCTGGGTTTATAAAATTTTCACAAATCCAATATCTATTTTGCTTTGATCCAAATTGATCCCATCCTTTGTAACCTGAATTCTGAGATTCATTTAAAATCTTCCAAGCCTTTTGAAAACTTTCATCTCCACCTAGTTTTTCAAATGAATCATAATCTGTTCCAATGATAATAAAAGCATAAAAAGAAATAAGAGATGTTAGATTATCATTAAATCCATTTTCTGTGAATTCAATATTCTGTGATGGAAGGTATTCAAACACCCATTCTCTATCACCATGATTAAAGAGAATACTTTCATATGAAGAATTAAAAATAGGTCTTGAAGAAACAATCTGAACTGTTGCTTCATATATATTTGAGGAAGGCTCATTTAGAATATTAATAATAAAATTACAATTTATTCTTTCTTCGCTTTCAAACTTATCTTCTGTCCAAATTTTATTATTTAAAAATTGTTCAATTGAATTTTGCATCTCCTCAAAAATTAGGGACTCAGATGACTGAAGTTTTTCAGTGTTAATTATGACTTTGGTATTAAGTTCTTGGGAATAAATTGATAATGGAGAAAATAGAGTTATTAGAAAAGAAAGAATTCTTAACATTAAAAAATNAAAATTTAATCTAATTTACTANTNTCTTCCTCTTCNTCTGGNTTTCTNTANAATAANTCGTCATTTACTAATTCTTCTGATGCTACAGTAGTTGATTTAGGTAATCTTTCAAAATATCTAGAAATCTCAATTTGTTCTCTATTTTCAAATACTTCTTCTANGTTATCTATATCAGAAGCAAATTCAGCTAATTTNTCACTTAATTCTTCTTTCTGNGTAGCAGAAAGTTGTCTAGCTCTTTTACCNATTACTCTNACAGANTTGTAAATATTTCCGGTNTTTGATGCTATTTCATCAACATTTAAGTGCGTTATTTTAGATTTTACTTTCATAGCTGTTATTTTTTTTGTTCTGCAAACTTAGTCAATAAATTTAAACTTTCAACATACATTTTTTCAGCTTNTNATTGNAAGGGACTNTTAGGGTATTTATCTATAAANTCTATATAAAAATCAATAGTTTNTTTAAATCTTTCNTTNTGAAGATTTTCAAAGCTGTTGATNGAAATAAGATATTGANATAGAATTTTAAGNTATCCTCCTTCTTCATTAAAAGAAGAGTCAGGAAAATCATTTTCAAAGTTATTAAAAGCAATTATTGCTGACTTATANTTTCTTGTTTTGTAGTATTGTTTTGCGTTTTCAAAGTTTTTGGTCTCTAGTTTNACTTGTAATTCGTCAATTATATTATTTGCATCTATAGAGTATTCAGAGTAAGGNTATTTATTTATAAAATTTTGAACTGCAGAAATTGCTTCNACTGTACTTGACTGATCTAGNTTAGAATTTGGAGATGTTTTNTATAATGANATTGCATATAAATATTCTGCNTCTACAACTTTCTCNCTTCTNGAAAAAAGTTCNATAAATCCNTTNAAGTATTTTGCACTTTTATCATATTGTTTAAGNTTATATAATGTNTATGCGAAATAGAAATCTACAGTTTCAGATTCTTCACTTCCCTTCACAAGAGGNTTTATATCACTAAATAATGTGCTNGCCTTGAAAAANTCATCATTTTCATAATATTCAATAGCNGCTTTTAATTTTTTTTCATATCCTTCTGTCTTNAAAACCTTTCTATACTCACTGCATGAGNAGATTANAAAGAATAAAGAANCTACTATACTAGTTTTTAATTTTTGAATCATTTCGCAAATATATCTTTTTTCTAAAATAATAAACTACATCACTAATTTTTGGTTTATCNTCTTCCCGCCACTCAAAAGATTTAATATATAAATCTTTTTCTTTTATCTCATGNGGAGGAATCATTTTTGCTATNGGATTTTTGTAAAAAATAATGTTATTTATTTCATTATTTTCAAAATTTAATTTTAAATCACTACACACAATATAGTTTAATCCTAAAATTGAATTTGATTCTTCATTAAGTCCAAAATAAATTGTTTCNCCATTTCCATTAACATNTATAGTTTTCAGATAATTTTCATCAGAAAATGTNGCAAGCATATTCCTNCCNTTTATNTGATTAAAGTTTCCTAAAGAATCTTTAGAAATTATAAATGAATTTTTNAGTAANTTCATCTGTTCAACTTTATTAGATATAAGTTTAAAAGATATAGTNTCAGAAGTTATTTGATTATTTTGATTCCATATGATAGGATCATTATACATTTTTATTAATGAATCATTAATATTAAATAAAATAGAATCAGATTTCCCGATAAAATTATTTTTATAAAACTTAACATTCTTATAGGCAAACAGNTTTTGTATTTCACTNTCTTTATCAACGGCTAGGATTGTGTCGGAAGATAAATAGAATGTATCATTNTCNATTATTTTTTTTAGTAGAGTATTTCCAAAGATTTTAGTAGTNTTATTNTCCTTTGAATATATTCCCTCATCACCATAAACATAATAATCAGATTCTTTNATTTTTAATTTNACATTTTTACTTGCGTAATAGATTGAGTTNTCATCATCAAAGTTTATAATATCTCCTTCTAATATATANTGNTCTGTTTCAATTTTGCTAGAATTTAATTTAGAATAGTTAGTCTCTTGTNTAAANAAACCACCATCAGACTCGATTATTATGCTNTCTTNNGACTGAATTTTAGTAAANCCAAATGTAATTGCTTCTTTTGATATTGAATTATATGTCATGGAGTCAGATAAAAGGACATAATTTTCACCAATTAACTTAACATTATCATAAAATATTGATAGGTCTTGGTCTCCATAGAATATGCCATTTCTGCTTGAAAGAGTATTTATTTCATCATTTAACTCTCCATCATCAAAGAAAATTCCCATTTTCATCTCAATGAAGTAATCTAAATTATTTGTCTTTATTTGTTCATCACCTTTTTTGTAAATAACATTATCTCTTAGCTTAGCTGTCTTACTTTCTCCATCATATGTTAGTTTCTCTGCTACTATTANAGANGAATCAGANTTAGTAATTATAATTTTNCCAAATGCTTCNAGTATGTTTCTTCTATTNTAAAAATTAGCTGAATCACACTTGATCTCAGTNTCACCTTGAGTAAANACNACATTATATTTTAATTTTCTTACGGGTTCCTTATTAACTCTTTTAAACTTTAGTTCATCAGCACTATAATTTATTTTTTCNTTTTTTTGACCAATTAAATNAAAAGAAATTATGCTCAGAAAAATTAAATTAAAAAAAAGAGTTTTCATTGTGTAAAAATAGATAGATAATTATTTTATGTTATGCAATTTTCAAATAGTTATTTTTGTTAAATGAAAACGAAAGATATAGAACTATATTTTAATGATTTCTTTGAAAAAGAAAAGTTAGATAAAAATAAAAAATATCTNTTAGCAGTTAGTGGTGGAGTAGATTCCATGGTANTACTAAATTTATTTCAAGTTTTTAATTTTAAGTTTTCAGTTTGTTCTTGTAATTTTTTATTGAGATCTGAAGAATCTGATGATGATATTTTATTAGTGAAGACTGTTTGTGATAAGAATAAAATAAAATTTTATAAAAAAAGTTTTGAAACAAAGAGTTATTCAAAAGAAAATAATATTTCAATTCANATGGCATCAAGAGAGTTAAGATATGAGTGGTTTNATNAGCTTTCTAAAAAAAATAAATACGATTTTATCGTAACCGCTCATCANAGAGATGATAATATAGAGACTATNTTATTTAATTTCATAAAAACAACAGGGTATAAGGGTATNTNAGGTATTCAAAAAAAATNAAAAAATCTTATTAGACCTTTATTGGACTTAGATAAAAAAGACTTGATAAGCTATGCTAAAAATAAGAAATTAAGTTGGAGAGATGATNNGTCAAATGAAGATNATAAATACTCAAGGAATAAAATTAGAAATAAANTTATCCCNTTATTNTCTGAGATAAATNACTCCTTAGGNAAATCNATATTAGAGTCATCAAAAAGAATTAATAAAGTTGAAGAGTTTATNGNNNATCATCTAAANGAGTTTACTAAAAANTATGTAAATCATTCTTCTAATTTTNNAGAGGTAAANAAATCATTTTTAAATNANANTNATTATGANTTATTAATTTATGATTTTTTAAGAGNATATGGATTTAACTATGATCAGATATCACAGTTCATTAAAATTATTAAGAAGAATAATAATCAAAAGTTTTACTCAAAAAAATATACTTTGTGTAATGATAGGTATTCATTTTTTATTGTTNATTCANANANTAAAAATAAAGTTAATANCCAGATTAAATCNATAGGTGAGNTNTCCAAAGNNGGAATTNAATTNTCTTTANCTAAATANGATAAACAAAATTTTATTTTAAATAATAATANATCTAATGCNCAATTAGACTATGATAAAGTTTNATTTCCTTTGACTNTNNGGAANTATAAAAAAGGAGAAAANTTTATNCCCCTTGGCATGAAAAAGCATAAAAAAATTTCAAGTTTCNTNTCTGATGCTAAAGTTTCATGGTATGAAAAAAACAATCAGTTNATNATAGAAGATTCAAANAAGAAAATAATTTGGGTAGTNGGTCATCAGATTANTGATGAATATAAGGTTANAAGTAGTACAAAAACANTTTTAGATTTTGAAATAATTTAAATTAAAATCAAAAGTTTATNACTCATTATCTAATTTTACATAAAATTTAATATTATGAAAGTAACAGTAGTAGGAGCAGGAAACGTAGGAGCAACATGCGCAGATGTTTTAGCTTATAAAGAAGTATGTAATGAAGTTGTNTTAGTTGANATAAAAGAAGGTTTATCTGAAGGTAAGTCACTNGATATTTTTCAGAAAGCTCCAATTAATTTNTATGATACTAGAACANTTGGATCAACTAATGACTATTNNNNAACNAAAAACTCTGATGTNGTAGTNATAACTTCTGGTCTCCCTAGAAANCCTGGNATGTCTAGNGATGATTTAATTGGAACTAATGCNAAGATTGTTNAGTCNGTTACAGAAAATATTGTAAAGCACTCACCNGATTCGATAATAATTATTGTNTCAAACCCATTAGACGTNATGACTTATCAGGCACATCTTACTTCAAATTTTNATAGAAATAGGATTATGGGNATGGCTGGAATTTTAGATACNGCTAGGTTTAGAGCTTTCATNTCTGAGGAGTTGAATGTATCTCCAAAAGANATTCAGGCANTACTNCTAGGTGGTCACGGAGANACGATGGTNCCTCTNCCTAGNTATACTACTGTNTCNGGTATACCNATTTCTGAACTGATTGANGAAAAAAANCTTAATGAAATTATNGAAAGAACNAAGTTTGGNGGTGGAGAGTTAGTTAAGTTGATGGGAACATCTGCTTGGTATGCTCCNGGNGCNGCAGCNGCNCAAATGGTTGAGTCNATAATNAGAGANCAAAAAAGAATTTTTCCAGTATGNATTAAACTNGAAGGAGANTATAATATTGATGATTGTTATTTGGGTGTTCCNGTAGTNCTTGGATCTAATGGAATAGAAAAAGTTATTGAGTTAAAGTTGAATTCTGANGAGANAGNTCTTCTTGAGGAGTCAAGGAAACATGTAAAAGANGTAATGTCNGTTCTTGAAAACCTTTAATGGATANAAANCAAATAGATAANAGCAATTTAATTAGTAGAGATTTAAGTTGGTTAAATTTCAANCNCNGAGTTTTAGACTTAGTTAAAAATANTAANAGNAGNATTCTTGATAGGNTAAAGTTTTTGTCNATTGTAGCTTCAAATTTTGATGAATTTTTTGAGGTTAGAGTTGGTAGTTTATATAANTATATAGACAATAANAAGAAGAGAATTGATTACTCNGGGATGAGAGAGGANCCNTTTAGAGAGNANCTTTTAAATGAATCAAAAAAANTTTATAAAGACTTTAATAANCNCTTTTCNGAAAAATTAGTTTCTGACCTAAAAAAAGAAAAAATNATNATAGGNNATGTTGANATTTTAGATGAGGANGGAAGAAAAAAANTAAAGAANTATTTTAAGAAGACTATNTTTCCGATGTTAACTCCAATGGTNTNTGATAACCTACATTCTTTTCCAATATTNATGAATAAGGTTTTAATTTTTGGAGTAGTAACTAAGTCAAATGATTCTANTAATAAAAAGAAAATTTCATTTATTCAAATACCTNTAAACTTACCACGCTANTTTGAGTATAANGTTGGNGATAATATCTGNTTCATNCCAATTGAAAAAATAATTGAAAAATANATACATAAGTTTTTNAGGAGTGTTNTTATTAAGAGTGTAAGTNTATTTAGAATAATTAGAAATGGNGANTTTACATTAGAAGAGTCNGAAGATATTGAAACTAATTTTTTAGAGGANTTAAAACAAAANTTAAAAGANAGAAAATTTAGNAGGGTAGTTAGGATTGAAATTAGTAACNCATTTGATNAGTANCTATTGGAGTCATTAAAAGAAAGATTTAATATNGATGATTTTAACATAATGAGGTCATCTNCNGATGCNATAATNGANCTTACTTCTCTNAATCAAATTATTGAATTTAATGAATTTTCAGATCTTCTTCCTTTATACCCATCTCCTGTAGATCCTATTGATATNGAAGCTAATTTNGATAAAAGTATTTTTGAGCTNTTATCTGAAAAAGATGTTTTTTTGCATCATCCGTATAATTCNTTTGATCCGGTNATTAAATTTTTAAATGAAGCTGCAGATGATCCTAATGTTTTNTCAATTAAAATAACNTTATATAGNACTGCTAAAAACTCAAGAGTTATTGATGCTCTTCTAAAGGCNGCAGAGAATGGAAAGCATGTNTCTGTCTTATTTGAAGTAAAGGCTAGNTTTGATGAAGANAACAATTTAAAAAATGGCTATAAATTGGANAGNGCAGGGTGTTATGTTATNTATGGAATAGGNTCTTTNAAAACTCATACNAAACTNCTTTTAATTGTCCGAAGGGAGGGAAAGAAGGTNAAAAATTATGCCCATATGGGTACNGGAAANTATAATGAGACAACTTCTAGATTATATACAGATATTAGTTTAATGACTTCTAATCAAAAATATACTAAAGATGCTTTAGAGTTTTTTAATGTTATTACNGGTCATTCAGTNCCTGATGATTANGAGAATTTAATAACAGCNCCGATNTATATGAGAAATAAAATAATTGAATTNATNGAAGGTGAAATNAAAAANTCAAAAGCAGGNAAAGANGCNAAAATTTGTATAAAAATNAATTCTCTTCAAGATAAGGANGTTATAAATAAACTTTATGATGCNAGTAATTCAGGAGTTAAANTTTGTTTGATTGTAAGGGGAATATGTTGCCTTAGACCTGCAAGAAAAGANTTAAGTCAAAACATTGAAGTGATATCAATAGTAGGTGATTATTTAGAACANAGNAGGTTATATTATTTTCATANTTCNGGAGATCCAGTNATTTATTCTGGAAGTGCAGATGTAATGATAAGAAGCTTTAAAAGAAGAATAGANTCTCTNTTTAAGATTAATGAAGATCAAATCAAAAAACAAGCTATAACAATATTGAATTATAATTTAAGAGATAACTGTAATTCNTATATTTTGCAAGAAGATGGCTCTTATATAAAAAAAGAATCAGATGATAANCATTTTGATATTTTNAAAGAGTTTTANAATATGAATTCTAATANAGTTGAAGNATCAATTATTCTTTNATTCATTACCATCATTAAAAAAATATTATTAATTTCTAAAAAAATAAANTNATGAAAAAGTTAAAAATGGGTATGATAGGTGGGGGATTAGGCTCATTTATNGGAGCAATTCATAGAAANGCTGCATTTCTTGATAATTGTATTGAACTTGTTTGTGGATCATTTAGTTCAGATTATAATAANTCTCTAGAAACTGGGAAAAATTTATATCTNAACCCAGAAAGAGTTTATNAATCTTANGAGCAAATGATTAGNGATGAATCTAAATTNGATATTNATGAAAGGATGGATATAGTTTCAATAGTTACTCCAAANCATCTTCATTTTGATCCTGCNTTAAAAGCNTTAGATAACGGTTTTCCTGTNATAATAGATAAACCTTTATCTTTTGATTCNGCTCAAGCAAAAATATTAGTAGATAAAGTAAATGAAACTAAATTACCTTTTGCTGTAACCCATACATATACTGGTTACCCTATGGTAAAAGAAGCAAAGAGTTTAATATCATCAGGTAAAATAGGTAAACTTAGAAAAGTTGCTGTAGAATACCCTCAAGGATGGTTAACATCTAGCTTAGAAAAAACAGATAATAAACAAGCTTCATGGAGAACTGATCCAAAAAAATCTGGNAAGGCAGGAAGTATGGGTGATATTGGGACTCATGCAGCAAACATGGTAGAGTATATTACCGGAAAAAAAATAATTAAATTATTGTCTAAGGTTAATGTTTTTGTTGAAGGTAGACAGCTNGAGGATGATGGTAATGTTTTAATTTCTTTAGAAGATAATATTGAAGGAAATTTAATGACTAGTCAGATTGCCTCTGGTGAAGAAAACGATTTAAAAATTAGAGTTTGGGGTGATAGTGGAGGTATTGAATGGAAACACTCAACTCCAAATACATTACTTCTAAAGTTAAATGGCAAGCCAAATCAAATTTATAGGTCAGGAGTTGATAATTCATATCTTTCTGAGTTTTCAAGATCAAATTGCAGGACACCATCAGGACATCCAGAAGGTTTTATTGAAGCTTTTGCNAATATTTATCGCAATTTTTCATATTCAGTAAATAATTATCATAATTCTAAGTCAGATAATCCACTATTTGATTATCCTACTGTAGAAGAAGGATATAGAGGAATGAAATTTATTGACGCAGTAATCGAATCATCAAAATCTTCTGTTTGGATAAAAATTTAAAATATGAAAACAATAAAGGGACCCGCAATATTTTTAGCTCAATTTATGGATGATAAGCCTCCATTTAATAATATTGATTCTGTATGTAAATGGGCATCTAAACTTGGTTATAAAGGAATTCAAATACCAACATGGGACAGTAGATGTATTAATCTTCAAAAAGTAGCTACAGATAAAGTTTATGCCAAGGATTATAAGGATAAAATTAAATCATATGGGATTGAGATTACTGAATTAAGTACGCATCTTCAAGGTCAACTTGTTGCTGTAAATCCAGCATATGATAAAATGTTTGATGGCTTTGCTCCAGAAAATTTAAGAAATAGCCCAAAAGAAAGAACNAAATGGGCTATTGANCAATTAAATCTAGCTGCTAGAGCAAGTAAGAATCTAGGTTTAAACGCGCACGTTACTTTTTCAGGTGCATTGATCTGGCCATATGTATATCCTTGGCCACAGAGGCCAAATGGTCTTGTAAGTTTAGGNTTTAAAGAACTCTCACAAAGGTGGCTCCCCATACTAAATGAATTTGATAGAAATGGAGTAGATCTTTGTTATGAAATACATCCCGGAGAAGACTTACATGACGGNATAACTTTTGAGAGATTTCTAGAGTCTACAGGAAATCATACTAGAGTAAAAATGCTTTATGACCCTAGTCACTATCTTTTACAGCAGATGGATTATCTAAATCATATAGATATATATCATGAATACATAAAAATGTTTCATGTAAAAGATGCTGAATTTAATCCTACTGGTAGGGCTGGTGTCTATGGAGGTTATGCTGATTGGAAGGATAGGCCAGGTAGATTCAGATCTTTAGGTGATGGTCAAATTGACTTTAAATCTATATTTTCTAGATTAACACAGTATGGTTTTGATGGTTGGGCTGTCTTAGAATGGGAGTGTTGTATTAAAAGTAATGAACAGGGAGCAGTAGAAGGCTCAAAATTTATTTCAGATCATATAATACAAGTTACAGATAAGACTTTTGATGATTTTGCTGACTCTGGATCTGATGATAAAGCTATTAAAGATATCTTAGGAATTAATTAAATCTTTCTTTTAAGATCAATTAGTTTTTTCTTTATATTTTCAAGTTCAGATATTATTTTATTTTCTTGATTTAATTCTTTTGATTTAAAATGTTTTTTTGCTCCTTCAATGGTGAAACCATCTTCTTTTAAAAGAGATTGGATTTTTTTTAAGATCTCAATATCTTTTTCAGTGTATTTTCTTAATCCTTTTTTATTTTTTTTTGGACTTAATACTTCAAATTCTGATTCCCAATACCTAATTAGAGAAGTGTTTAAACTTAATTGACCAGACACCTCACCTATCGAATAGTATTTTTTTTTAATTTCTCTTTCTTTATAAGGCATAAATCTAAAAAGTAGAGCCTAGAGCTTGATTTTCAACAGATGCTAATTTAATTACCTCTTCATATTCATTTGGAGTCAAATCATTAAAAAAGAAGTTTATTGGATTTAATTTTTTACCATTTTTATGTACTTCATAGTGTAAATGGGGGGCTGTTGATCTTCCGGAATTACCGCTGTAAGCGATTAATTCACCTCTTTTTACTTTTTGTCCTCTTCTGACATTAAATTTATCTAGGTGACCATAAACTGTTTTATATCCATTTCCATGATCTAAGTAGATATATTTACCGAATCCTCCAAATGAAGATTTTACGATACTTACCCTGCCATCAGCTGTTGCATATATTGGTGTTCCTTTTTTTATGGAGAAGTCTTGACCGTAATGCATTCTTCTAACTTTAAGAAAAGGATCAATTCTTGTCCCATAACCAGATGAGATTCTCTTAAGATCTTTATTTGATACTGGCTGAATTGCAGGTATTGCGGCAACTAATTCTTCTTTATTATTAGCCATATCGAGAAGTTCATCATAAGATTTTGTCTGTATNTATAATTTTCTTTTGAGTTCATCAATTCTTGCGTAGTTATCAATAATAAGATCTTCTCTTTCTAAATTACCCTCAATCAACTCCTTATATCTATTTATTCCTCCAATTCCTGCTTGTCTGATGGTAGAAGGTATTGGTTCAGCTTCAAAAATAATTCTATANACATTATCATCTCTTTCCTCTAAGTTATCTAACATTTTATAAGCAATATTTACTTCNTTGTTCAGTATTTCATAATGAGTCTGAAGTTCTTCATTCTCTTTTTTAAGCATCACTATTTTTGGAGATTCAAAGTATGTATCATAAATATTTAATAATATAAAACTTGAAAACAATACTATTAATGTGAATATAGAAAACCTTAAAAAAATATCTTTTTTAGTTTTTTTAATTCTTTCGTACCTGCACGTTTCTGGATTATAATAATATTTATGTTTGCTCATAATTACATTAAAATAGCCTAATTTTGTTTTTTACTATGCAAAAATAAAAATATTCATTGACTTAAGCTTAAATGAACTCTAAAAAAATTAGAAATATATTTTTTGATTATTTTGAANGTAAGGGACANAAAATAATTGAATCTGCNCCAATCACTGTAAAAGACGACCCTACATTAATGTTTACNAATGCGGGAATGAATCAATTTAAGAATATATTCTTAGGTGATGAGACTCCCAAAACAAAAAGAGTTGCTAATACCCAAAAGTGTTTAAGAGTAAGTGGAAAACATAACGATTTAGAAGAAGTAGGTATTGATAAATACCATCACACTATGTTTGAGATGCTAGGGAATTGGTCTTTTGGAGATTATTTCAAAAAAGATGCTATCCACTGGGCTTGGGATCTCTTAGTAAATCATTATAAACTTGANCCCAAAAGACTATACATAACAGTATTTGGAGGTGATAAAAATGAAAAATTGCATAAGGATACTGANGCTGNNGATATATGGAAGGANATANTTAATAATGAAAAAATTATAGATGGATCTAAGAANGATAATTTTTGGGAGATGGGGGATACCGGACCTTGTGGACCATGTTCAGANATTCATATAGATCTTAGAAGTAAAAAAGAAATTGAAAAATTACCTACNGCTGAGCTTATTAANAAAGATCACCCAGAAGTGATAGAGATATGGAATTTAGTTTTTATAGAGTTTAATAGAAGAAATAATGGCACATTAGAGTCACTNCCTAATAAACACGTTGACACAGGGATGGGACTAGAGAGATTATCTATGGCAATAGAGGGACTTAATTCCACATATGANACAGATTTATTCAAATCAATAATTGAGTCAATAAGTGAGTTATCTAATTTACAATATGGTAAAAATAATAAGCATGATATTGCATTTAGAGTAATATCAGATCATATAAGGGCAATTGTCTTTACTATTTCTGATGGTGCAATTCCATCCAATAATAAGTCTGGNTATGTTATTAGAAGAATTTTGAGACGAGCTGTGAGGTATGGCTTTTCAACATTAGAAATTAAGTCACCTTTCCTTCATAAACTTGCCAAATCTGTGATAGNAGAATATAAGAATGTATTTACAAATTTAAAGAGCCAAGAAAACTTTATTTTAAATTTAATATTAGAAGAAGAAAAAACATTTTTAAATACATTAGAAAATGGTTTAAAGAAGATTAATAAAATTAAAGAGGAATTAGATGATAAAAATAAATTAATTCCAGGAGATATTGTATTCGAATTATATGACACGTATGGTTTTCCTTATGATTTAACTGAACTTATTGCAAGAGAAAATAATTTACAAATAGATAAAAAGTCATTTGAAAATTATCTTGAAGAACAAAGAGACAGATCAAGAAAAAGCTCAGAAAAATCTTTGGATGAATGGCANATTGTTAACAGTAATTTAGAGTCTGAATTTCATGGTTATGAAAATNACACAATGATGTCCAAGATAGTTAAGTTCAGAGAAGTTAATTCTGAGAATACTAAAAAATATCATATTGTTTTTTCAGATACTCCTTTCTATGCAGAGTCAGGAGGCCAAGTTGGTGATATTGGTTATTTCAGTTATGGAGAAGAAAAAATAAATATTGAAAATACTTTCAAAGAAAATGAATTAATTATTCATCTAGCTGATAGAATACCTTCCGATTTAAATTCTGAATTTAAACTTTCAGTAAATTCTTTTAGAAGAAAATTAATATCAAAAAATCATTCTGCAACACANTTGCTTCATTCTGCTCTAAGAGAAGTATTAGGAGATCATGTTACCCAGAAAGGTTCACTAGTTAATGATAAGATTTTAAGGTTTGATTTTTCTCANTTTACNAAAATCTCTGATAATGATCTAAATAAAATTAGTGATATAGTCAATAACAAAATATTTGATANTATAGGTGTTGAGATATTAAATGATTTATCAATAGANAAAGCAAAGAAAATGGGTGCAATGGCCTTGTTTGGTGAAAAGTATGGAGATAAGGTCAGGGTAGTTATAATTGATAAAAAATTTTCAACTGAATTATGTGGAGGTACTCACGTATCAAACACATCTGATATAGGACTTTTTAAGATTATTTCTGAAGGATCAATTTCTTCAGGAATAAGAAGAATTGAAGCTTTAACTTCAAGAGAACTAAAATCATTTTCTGATAAGCAGTCTNAAGATTTAACTAAATTAAAAGAGTTATTAAAATCAAATAATTTGGTAGAATCTGTTAGTAGTTTGTTAAAGAAAAATAAAATTTTAGAAGCTCAGATTAACAAATTTGATATTTTNAGGAAAAATTNNGTTAAAGATGAAATTAAAAAGAAAGTTAATTCAGTNAATAACTCAAATTTAATATTACATCATTTTCAGGATGAGAAAGTAGACTTTGTTAAGCAAATTGGTTTTGAATTGGAGAAAGAGTTTNGAAATATTATATTTTTAGCTACCACAGAATTAAACCAAAAGCCTTCTGTTGTACTATTAATTTCNAAAACTCTTATAAAAGANTNTCAACTTGATGCTAGGATGATAATTAAAGATTTATCAAAACACATAGAAGGCTCAGGNGGNGGTCAAGATTTCTTATCTACAGCTGGAGGTAAGAAGATAGAAGGTTTGAAAACTGTTTTAGCAGAAGGTCAGTCATACTTTAATAAAGTTTTAAACAATTAATACAATTTAACGTTTCTTATTATTGAAAAAGAATTGATCTTATTTTCTTTGTAAAAATTAATTATGGTTAAAAATTTAATTCAAATATTTTTTATTGTACTTCTCTACTCCTGTAGTTCCTCTAATTCATCTGATAAAGAAATAAATATATCAATTAAAATTGATGGGAGTGATAGCTCAGGTGAAGTTCGACTTCAGAAGGTAAATTCAGATTACTCAATTGAATTGATTAAATCTGGTAATTTTATCAATAATAATGTAGAATTTGATGTTTATAACGATGAATCAGCATTATATAGGATTGATATCTTAGGTAAAAGAAGTGTAGATGTTATTCTAAAAGACAGTGATATTGAAATATTGATAGATGACAAAAACTCTAGTTTTACTACAAAAATTTTAGGTTCTACTGATACCGATGTGTTAATTGGGATTGGTGATAAAATTTCAAACTATAGATTAGAAATTAGAGAACTTAACATGGCATTTATTGATGCCAATAACGAAAAAAATATTCAAAAAATAAATAGCATTAGAGAGGAAGTCTCTTTTAAAAGAAATCAATTCGAATTATCGTTAAAAAACTATTTAGATAATGTAGATAATTCATTAGCGGTCTTNGTTACAGCAGGTTATTTGCCAATAGGAGAAAATATTTCTTTTTGGGANAAAATATATGAAAGGTATCTNCCTGAATTTGAGTCTAATTCATATTTCAAAAAATTTGAATCAGATTTAATCAAATTAAAGGCAGTCTCAGTCGGTAGCATAGCTCCAGAAATTATTTTAAATGATACAACTGGTAATCCTGTATCTCTTTCTTCATTTAGAGGTAAATATGTTCTTCTAGATTTCTGGGCTGCATGGTGCAGGCCTTGTCGAGAAGAAAACCCAAATATTTTAAAAAATTATGANACTTTTAAAGATAGNGGTTTTGAAGTTTTTCAGGTTTCTTTAGATAGAAGTAGAAAAGATTGGGTTAGAGGTATCAAACAAGATATGTTACCATGGGTAAATGTTTCAGATTTAAGATATTATCAGTCTGAGGCTGCTCAGTTATATAATATCAATAAAATACCNAGTGCTTTCTTGTTAGATCCTTCTGGTGAAATTATTGCAAAAGATACTCAGCTTAGAGGAGTTAATTTATATAATAAACTTCAAGAGGTATTTAATTAAAGATTGACTTTAATTCGTCGGCTTCTTCAGGTTTCATTTTTCCTGCTAAAATTAATCTTAACTGTCTTCTCCTNAGAGCCCCATCGTATAGTTTTTTCTCTTCTTCAGAATTAGGACTTACTTCAATAGACTTTACTGGTTTACCTNTATCATTTAACGTGACAAAAGTAAAAAATGCNTTATTAGTAATTATTGAAGTTTTTTTCTTNGTNTTTTGAGTNAGAACTTCAATATATATTTCCATTGAAGTTTGAAATACTCTGGTGATAAAAGCATTAATAGTTACTATGTCTCCCTTATAGATTGGNGACTTAAAAGTAATATTATCNACTGAAGCAGTAATCGCAACTTTTTTAGTGTTTTGGTGTGCACAAATTGCAGCTGCCATATCCATCCAATACATCAATTTACCCCCGAATAAAGTATTAAGGTTATTTGTATGGTTTGGGAGAACCATTTCACTTATACTAATTTTAGTTTTTTCGCAAGCAATTTTTTTATCTTTCATCAATTTATTTTATCTAACAAATTTAACTTTTACTTTTGCAAAGTAATATTATATTAAGGAATGTTTACTGGAATAATAGAATCTGTAGGAGAAATAAAATCAATAGTTCAAAACCAGAAGAATATTGATATGGAAATTTCAAGTTCAATAAGTGGTAAGCTTAGAGTAGATGAAAGCATTTCTCATAATGGTGTATGCTTAACAGTAACAGAATTCAANTCTCAATCNCACAAAGTAACGTTAGTAGATGAGACACTAAAAAAGTCTAATTTTTCAAAGGTAAAAGTAGGTTCTCATTTAAATTTAGAAAGGAGTATGAAGGCTAATGGAAGGTTAGATGGTCATATAGTACAAGGTCATGTAGATGATACTGCAAAATGTATTAGTATAGTAGACCATTCAAATAGCTGGCTATATACTTTTAAAATATCTAAAGATTTTTCAAATTATATCATAGAGAAAGGAAGCATATGTGTAAATGGAGTTAGCTTAACATGTTTTGATATCAAAGAAGGTCAGTTTACAGTGGCTATAATTCCTCATACTTATGAGTTTACTAATTTCAACTTAATTAATNTAGGTGATTTAGTAAATATAGAATTTGATATTTTAGGAAAGTATATTAATAAAATTCTTAAGAAATAGATTTTAATAATATCTTTATATCACTNATNAGNCTAGACATTTCNNCCTCNNTAGTTCCATCATATATTCCTCTAATATTTTTATTNGTATCTATNAGTAGAAANGTGCCACTATGTAAAAATCCACCTGGTTCATTTTCATCTTCAAGTGCACTAATCATGTAACTATCTTTAGCTATTTCATAAATATCTTCTATTTCTCCAGTAACAAAGTGCCATCTATCCGAACTNACTCCTAGCCTTTCAGCATATTTTTTTANTGTTTTGGTATTNTCGTATTCAGGGTTNATAGTATGAGANAGATANTTNACGTTTTTATTTTCTGAAAATTCATTATAAACTAAGAGTAAATTATTTTGCATTATCGGACAGATTGTAGGGCATGTAGTGAAAAAAAAGTCAGCTACATATATAGCGTTATCAAATGTATCTCTTGTTATCTTAATACTATCCTGATTATACAAAGAAAAATTTTTTATAGAGTGATTTATTGTATCAATAACGATTTCACCATTTAAAACTTTTTTAGTTATCTCATTCCTTCCGTAAACTGGTAACTTTTTTATTTCTTTTGTACAAGACAGCAATGATGATATGAAGATTAGTAATATATGTAATTTCAATATGAATTAATTTTTTTAGATATACGATAAATAATTACTGATGTTAAAAAACCTACTAAAAAACCAAAAATAACATCCATAAAAAAGTGAACGCCTAGATATATTCTGCTGTATCCAATCANTATACTCCATAAAAACAGGTATTTGATTTTTTTATCTGATATCAAATATATTATCGTAGCTAATGAAAAAGTTGTAGATGCATGAGATGAAGCAAAACTAAATTTTCTNCCACANCCAGATACTATATTGATAAATTCTGAAATGTNTGGNTCATTACAAGGTCTTAGTCTTTCAAAGTAAGGTTTCATGATTGAACTTGTTATAAAGTCAGAAATAAGAACAGCTGAAACACATAATATGATATTTCTAATAAAAAATTTATTATTAAAACGCNATAACCATAAGATTAAGAATAAGTATAATGGAATCCATACAAACTTATTACTAAGAATAATCATTATGATATCTAGATATTCATGAGATAAATTATTTAGAAAAATAGTTATCTCTCTATCTAAAGCTTTAATGTATTCAAACAATATGATTAAATTTATTTTATAAATTAAAGATTATGCTATCTAAATCTAAACTTAAATTAATCAAATCACTTAAGAATAAGAAGAGTAGAGAAAGTTTAAATCTTTTCCTTGTTGAAGGGTTAAAAGGAATAATAGAAGTCAATAACTCTTCTTATGATATTTTATTTACTTTAATCTCTAGAAAAGCATTCGATTCNAANAAANCTTANCTTCCCTCCGAAAATATATTTATANTAGAGGAAGAAGAAATTCAAAAAATAAGTAACCTTAAAAAAAATAAGATTGGACTATCTGTAGTAAAATCTAAGTCTGATATTTTTTCTAATTCTAAAATTAATGGGCTAATTATAGCTTTAGATTCTATAAATGACCCTGGGAACTTAGGAACTATAATTAGAAATGCNGACTGGTTTGGAATTAAAAATATTATATGTTCCAAAAATACCGTTGAATTATATAACCCTAAAACAATCCAATCAAGTATGGGGTCTTTTACAAGAGTTAGCGTCTTTTATGAAGATTTATCAGAAATATTTGAGAGTACTCAATTAAAAATTTATGGTACTTCATCTGAAATTAAGGGAAGCATAGATCCAAAATCTATAGAGGAAGGNATTATTTTGTTTGGAAGTGAATCAAATGGAGTCCGAGATGATTTAAAAAAACATATTCATAGTTGGCTTTCTATTAAAGGAGATGGAAAAGCTGAGTCTCTGAATGTCTCTGTGTCAAGTGGAATAATATTAGATAATATTATAAACAATTAGCTTTCTTTTTTTCTGAACCATGGTATCTGAAATGCCAGAAGATATGAAAATAATAAAGAAGCAAATATTGGAATTAAACTCTTTTCATATTTATTCTGAAGAATACCTGACTCATCTATAAATGATTTTGTTTGTTCTTCTATTGCGACCGTCTCTATAAAAACAAACAATGTGCCAAGCGAAAAAAATAGAAGTAGAAACCCTAAAATTTTATATATGATTATAAAAGTGCTTCTCATACTGTAAATATAAAAATTAAAATTTTAATCTTTTAGAGCTTGTTCTTTAGCTTTATCTGCTAAATCATTTCCAAGATAAGAATCAATTAGGTAATGAGCTAAATAAATTAAAGGAGTTATAATAATAGCCACAAAAAATTTAAATGTATAATTATCAAACCCAACAACAAAAACTTGGTTTATAGACCATTCTTTTCCCTCAGGAGCTAGAAAATAAAATGCTATAGTAAGTACTACGAAGCTATCAATTAATTGGGATATTAAAGTTGATCCAGTTGCTCTTAACCATATGAATTTTCCTTTAGTTATTTTTTTTATTTTTTGGAAAATGAATACATCTANAAGTTGTGCTATTAGAAAAGCAAATACAGAACCTATTATTATACCTGTACTCTGTAGAAAAATTGTGTTATATGCATAATTTATATCAAATGGGTTTCCAGAGTTATCAGTGCTATTTATATTTAGCCAGTATGTATTAGGAGTTAATTTTGTTGAAAGAAAAACAATTAAGAATACATATAAGATTAAGATGATTGTAAAGTATGATATTTTTTTCACACCACTTTTTCCAAAGTACTCATTTATGATATCTGTTGTAATAAAAACTATCGGCCAGATAAGAACACCAACGGATAAACTAAAGTTTTTTAAAAATGAGAAATCAAAAATTTTAGTTCCAAGGATTTCTGCAATAATTGCATTAGTAATAAAAATCCCTGTAAGGATTATGAAAATATTATTTAATTTATTTTTTTCTTCTATTTTGAGTACACTCATTAGGTAGATGCTAATTCATACCTTTTTCTATTTCATCCAATTGGATNGAGTCAATAGCTTCTTGGAGTGTTGGTAAAATATCTAGAACAGTATCTAGCTTAGATATTTTAAGCACTTTTTCGATATGATTATTTACATTACATATAACAAAAGAACAATTTTTTTCTCTAAAAGTTCTATTTCCNACAAGCATTGCACTAAGACCTGATGAATCCATAAACTTTACATTTTTAAGGTCTAAAATTATATTTTTTGCTCCTTCAACCTCATAAGTGATNAAGTCTGCTTTTAATGTTGGTGCTAAAACAGAATCTATTTTCTCTTCTTTAGGTGTAAGNACATAGTACAAATCATTCTTTTCTATTTCGTATTTCATAATGCAATTTTAATATTCGATTCTATATCTTTCATCATATTTTCTGTTTTTCTTTTTATAAAACTTTCTCCAGTTATATTTTCATACAATTCAATATACCTTTTAGATATTGAATTTACTATTTCATCACTCATTAGAGGAACTTCCTGATTTTCTTTTCCTTGGAAACCGTTTTCAATTAACCATTGCCTTACAAATTCTTTAGATAACTGTCGCTGATCCTGATCTTTATCTTGTAGTCCTTGGTAAGTATCTGCATAAAAGTACCTTGAGGAGTCTGGGGTATGAATTTCATCTATTAAAATAATATTATTCTTATATTTTCCGAATTCATACTTAGTATCAACTAATAATAAATTTTTTGATAGTGCGTATTCTGTACCTTTTTTATAAAGTTGATATGTGTAATTTTCAAGTTTCTCATAATCCGCTTTACTAACTATTCCTGATGAAATAATATCTTCTCTTGAAATATCTATATCATGACCAACTTTTGCCTTGGTTGTTGGCGTAATTATAGGTATAGGAAACTTATCATGTTCCTTCATCCCATCAGGCATTTCTACTCCACACAACATCCTTTTCCCTTCCTTATATTCTCTCCATGCATGCCCAGTGAGATAACCTCTAATTACCATTTCAATTGGGAATGTATCACATTTTTTTCCTATTGTCACATTTGGGTCAGGTACAGAATCTATCCAATTAGGCACAATATTTTCTGTTAGTTTAAGAAACTTTTCTGCTATTTGATTAAGAATTTGGCCTTTAAAAGGTATTGGTCTAGGAAGTACTACATCAAAGGCACTAATCCTATCACTTACTACCATTACCAACTTTTGATCAAAGTGATATACATCTCTTACCTTCCCAGTATATTTTTTTAATAGGTTATCAAATTTAAAGTTTGTGTTCTGTATGGCGCTTCCCATTACCAGTCAGGTTTATTTTTATCTAACTTTTTGCTAGGCTTTCTTTTTAACTGCTGAATATACTGAAATTCATTATTATTTAATGCGTCTAATATCATTTCGGCTTTCTTCTTACTCATATTTATTTTCTTTAATTTCTCTTCTATAGACTCCTCATTACTATTTTTCTTCTTATTTTCTTCTTTATTTTGAGATTCTTGTTTCTCACTTTTTTGGTCTTGTTTGTTTTCTTCTTTTTTACCTTTTTGATCTTGTTTTTTATTATCAGAGTTTTCTTTTTTATTATCTTTTTGTTCTTGGTTATCCTTCTTATTTTCTTCCTTATTTTTTTCTTTATCCATCTTCTTCTTAACAAGCTCGTAATTAAATTTCGAGTCATCATTACTATTATCAGAGATAATTGATTTTTTGTAAAGGTTTAATGCCTCCTCTAGTTTATTGTTTTTTTCATTGATATTACCAAGTTGCTGGAATGCAATAGATTTTACTCGATTATTTTCTGTTAGAGATGCATAATTATAACTTTCAATAGCATTAAGTGTATCACCTGATAGTAAGTATGAATGCCCAAGATTTAGATATACCTTCTCATTCTTATATTCAAATGAGTCAATTAATAATTTATAACTTTCTATAGACTCATTATATTTTTTTTCTATGAAAGATTTTTCAGCAGATTTGGTCAATTTATTTATGTTATCAACTCTGTCTATTGATGATATTGAAAGAAGTAATATCAGAATGTAAATCATATAGAAATAATTTTAAAACTAAATGTGAAATCTATCAGCATTAAAATTAGTGCTGAAAATAAAAAATAAAAATATTTATTTTCTGTCACATCAACAGTCTTTGACTCAATATAATCTCCTTTTATGTTTACTATCTCTGAAATAAGATTATCAGTCTGATTCATTTCATTTGAAATCTCAAAATATTTTCCTCCAGTATATGATGCTGTTTCCTTTAGTGAATTAGAGTTTAGTTTGGTGATAACATCATTTCCCTCATTATCTTTTTTAAATTTCCCATTTCTTAATAATATCTTACTTCCTTGAGTACTACCGATTCCTACTGAAAATAGTTTGATAGACGAGCTCTTAATTTGTTCTAATGATGATTCTGTATCTTCTCCAAAATCTTCTCCGTCAGATATTAATATTATTACTTTAGAATTGATCTCTTTATTATTAGAGGTTTCATCTTCTAATTTTGATAAACTTAATTCGAGAGCTGGACCAAAGTCTGTTCCTGAGTTAGGAACCAAGCTAGTATTTAAAGTTTCTATAAATAAATTTAGAGCATTCTTATCGTATGTCAGCGGACACTGGACATATGCTTCACTTGAAAACATTATTATCCCAATTCTGTCTGAAGAAAATTGATCAATGATTTTTTTCATTTCAAATTTTACTTTTTCTAATCTGGTTGGTTTAATGTCATCGGCATTCATTGACTCAGATAAGTCAACTAGTATCATGATATCTTTTCCTACTATATTAACCTCTTTTTTGTTATCTCCAAATGAGGGGCCAAGTAAAGCTATAATCATCAGAAAAAAATAGCTAGATCTTAGAATAAGTTTATAGATAACTTTTTTTATTGATACTTCAATTTTTTTATTTATTCTATAAATTCTAACTATGTAAATACCATAGAAAATTGCAAATAAAAAAAATAAAGTTAACTCACTGTAATCAAGTGATTTTAAAAAATTCATAAGCAAAACTAAGAAATTGAATTTTTTTTAGACAAAGTTAGTTGAGTATTTAACCCTTTTTCACATTTAGAAAAAATTAAAAAAAATTATGACAAGAAGATGATGTAATTATATTTGCCATAAAATTATGGAGAGGTGGGTGAGTGGCTTAAACCAGCAGTTTGCTAAACTGTCGTACGCAATAACGCGTACCGGGGGTTCGAATCCCCCTCTCTCCGCATTTTCCTTCCAAATTTTTATTCTATTAAATTTTTTTGAATTAAAAACTTCTTGACAGTTTNTTTTGATTCTATTTAGTAAATCTTATANAGAAATTGACTCAGAACAAGTNNAATCATTAATCCCTATAATTGAATTTATAGTATAATTGCACTATTAAATTTAGTATCACATTTCACATCAAATTGTGACAGCTCTACTAAGAAAAGTGAATGAAATGGTGAATATCCNGCTTTACTTAATACTTTAAAAGCTCCATTTGCTGTTCCTCCAGTTGCAAGAACATCATCAAAAATTAATACTTTTCCTTCTCCTTCTTGAACTTGCATCACTGCCTCACCATATTCAAGTTTATGTCTGACAGTTTGTATTTTTCCTGGNAATCTGTCTTTCTTACTCCTACAAAGTACAATTCCTTTTTTTAGTTTGTCAGCTAAAATTGATCCTATAAGAAAACCTCTAGACTCTATTAGAGCTAAGTAATCAAAATCTAAATCTTTTATCAATTCAAANCACTTCTCTACAAGAATATCTCTNGCCTTTGGNTCCTTATATATTGGGTTTAGATCNATATACTCCACNCCTTCAATAGGAAAGTCTTNATAAAACTCAATTTTCTTTTTTACGTATTNTAAANTCATNGTCACAAATTTAGTTATTTTANAAATAAATNTTATGAAAAAAATTAAATCCATTCTCTGCCTTTTACTAATTATATCTTGTTCTAATGAAAGCGATGAGATAACAGGTAATAAAGGATTATACNACCAGTCTACATTCTTTGACGGATTAAGCAGAGATTATATATTATATGTTCCAGAATCATACGATGAAAATCAAAATATACCAATTGTNTTTAATCTTCATGGGGGAAGTGGTACAGCCCAAGAGCAGATGAATACTGTTAGTGACATGAGGAGNCTATCNGAGACTGGATATTTTATATTAGTTTACCCACAGGCAACAAGTGACTCTAATGGGATACCTATTTGGAATCTTGGTGGAGTAAATTCCAAAGCTACTGAAGTAGATGATGTGGGTTATATTTCTCATATTATAGAAAAAATTTCTAATTTTTATTCTGTAGATCATGATAGAATTTATGCAACGGGATTTTCTAATGGAGCATATCTTTCATTTGAATTGGCTTGTAAGCTAAGTAATAAAATTGCTGCTTTTGCATCTGTAGCAGGACATATGTTTATAGATACATATAATGACTGCTCCCCAACACATCCAACACCTTTTCTATCTATAAATGGAACAGAAGATAATTACCAAGGAATAGCGTCTTACTACCTTTCAGTAGATGACTCTAATAACTATTGGAATGTATTTAATAGTACTGATACTGAACCCATTATTACNGATATAGATGATATAAATACATCTGATGGAACTACTGTAAAATATTATTCTTGGAAAAACGGCTCAAATGGAGTTGAAGTGGATCATTATAAGGTTATAGGAGGTGGTCACTCATGGCCATCATCAGGCGGAGCTAATAAAGGATGGGACAATGGTGATATAGATCCTAATGTNNTAATTTGGAATTTTTTTTCCAAATTTGACATAAATGGTTTGAGATAATTTTTTTTCAATATTTAATGTTAAAAATAGCTTTTGATAAAACATATATTTACCCTCTAGAAAAAAATCATAGATTTCCTATGATTAAATATGAACTNATACCTGAGCAACTAATAAGAGAAAGTACTTGTGTTGATGATAACTTCTTTATACCAAAACAAATTTCTGATGAAGATGCTCTACTAACTCACGAAAGAGATTATTTTGAGAGGCTTGTTTCTCTTTCTTTAAATAAATCTGAGTTAAGACCTATTGGATTCCCTATGAGTAAAGAACTAGTAATTAGAGAGAAAATAATATCTCAAGGAACAATAGATGCTACATTATTCTCTTTGAAAAATAGGATTTCTATGAACATAGCTGGAGGCACACACCATGCCTTCTCAGATAGAGGAGAAGCATTTTGTATGCTAAATGATCAGGCAATTTCTGCTAATTATTTAATTAAGAATAATCTATGTAAAAAAGTATTAATAATAGATTTAGATGTTCATCAGGGAAATGGAACNGCTTCTATTTTTAAAGGAATTAAAAATGTATTTACACTTTCTTTCCATGGTAAAAATAATTATCCATTTAAGAAAGAAGATAGTGATTTTGATNTNGNATTTGAAGATGGCGTAGGAGATNAACACTATTTAAAAAAAGTTAAAGAAATATTGCCNAGGGTAATAGATGATTTTGAGCCTGATTTTATTTTCTATCTATCTGGTGTTGATATTATGGAAAATGATAAGCTTGGAAAATTATCTTTAACTCTTAATGGATGCAAAGAGAGAGATAAATATGTACTGAACCTTTGTAAAACCAATTCTATCCCAGTGCAAGTAAGTATGGGTGGAGGATATTCTTTAGAGCTTAAGAATATTATAGAAGCTCACTCAAATACCTTTAGGCTAGCTCAAGAAATATTTTTTTAATATTCTTAATTNTCATTATTTCATTTCTAGATAGTATTTTTTTAAGATTGTAATATGAATTCAAAACAGAAAGTAAGCATTCTATTACTTATTGACACATCTTTATTTGTTGTGCTATTATATCTTTTATTTAAAGGTCTGTGGTTTGAGGCATTGATTCCTTTCCTATTATCTCTTGGAATCAATTTTTGGAATTTCAATACTTATAAAGAGTACTTTTCAAGAAAAGAAAAATAAATTACTTTTATATTAAATAATTAAACTTTTAAACTAGTANACATGAGATATTTTTTCCTTTTAATATTCTTTATTTTTTCTTGNAATTCATCAAATCAAACTGATATTACTGAACAAGAAGTTAAAGATAAATTTGATGAATTTTTTGNAGTTTTATCNGTANATAATCCAGATAAAAACAAACTTTATGAATTNGTAACTGATGATTATTTCATTTTTGAAAATCAGAAGAAGTATTCNATGGAAGANTTTATTGAGTTTGTNAGCACNTTTAAAACTCTAGAAGATAATTGGGAGTTATCAGACTTTGAGATAGATATTGATAAAAATTCTGCACATGCCTCATTAAGAAATGTTGGTAAATTTTTGGTAGAGACCGATTCAGGAAATGTAATCATGAATTTTGATTGGTTAGAGAGTGCTTATCTTGTTAGAGAGGGAGGAGAACTAAAATTNGATTTTTATTTTTCAGATGCAATAAAAGAATCAGTAACCAGAGTTGATTAATAACTTTATTTTTTTTTTCAATATATTTATAATATGAATTGTGAATGTAAAAATTGTGAATGTGTTGATACTTGTAGCGAATGCTCTTGCTGTGACTGTTAATTGACTCACTATATTATTTTTTCTATTACTTTATGGGTTTATTCAAACCCTTATCTTCAGATTTATTTTTAAGTTCTAATAAAAGATAGGAAAACCTACAGAATCACCTCTTGCAATAGTAAATTAATAGATTTACATTTGCCATCATTATNTGGTTCCGTAGCTCAACTGGATAGAGCAACTGCCTTCTAAGCAGTAGGTTGAAGGTTCGAGTCCTTCCGGAATCACAAATTAATTATAGTCAGGAAGGG
>NZUF01000017.1 GCA_002696995.1 Flammeovirgaceae bacterium
TAAAATTTTATTATCAAAATATAGATTTCCAGGTAATATTAGAGAATTAAAAAATTTAACTGAACAAATTTCAATTTTAGAAATTGAGAGAGCTATCACAGAAGATTTACTTCAAAAATATTTACCAACTAATTCTAATTTACCAATCCTGAATAGAAGTAATAATCATAAAGAAGATGAAAACTATAATGAAAGAGACATTTTATATAAAATATTATTTGATCTTAAAAATGATGTTAATGAAATGAAAAAAATTATTGACAATATTACAAGTGATGATAATATTTCAACTTCTATTGTAGATAATACAAAAGAAATGCTAATAGAAAAAGATAAAACCTATGATAAAAAATTAATTATTGATAAAAATATGGATTTGGATAATAAAAATCAATTTCAGGAAGTTACAGAGGTAATTAATGAAAATGAATCTTTAAGTATCGAGTTAAAAGAAAAAGAATTAATTATAAAGGCCTTATTAAAAAACAAAAATAAAAGAAAATATGCAGCAAAAGATCTTGGGATATCAGAAAGGACATTATATAGGAAAATTAAATATTATGAGCTTGAAAAAGATCATTAGCTATTTATTAATTTCATCTTCTTTATTTGCTTGTGGTGTTTACTCATTTACAGGAGCTTCAATATCACCAGAAGTGAAAACTATTTCATTTCAAAATTTTTTCAATAATTCTCCATTGGGCCCTTCTAATATGAGTGTATTATTTAATGAAAAAATTAAAGACTATTTTGAAAGAAATACTAGTTTAACACTTGTTGAAGATGGAGGTGACTTAGAAATTGAAGGAACTATTGAAGATTTTTCTTTATCTCCGGTAGCTCCAACAGCTGAGGGAGGTAGAAATTCTCAATATTTTACAGGTTTAACAAGACTAACAGTAAGAGTAAACGCTACCTACTTTAATAATATGGATGACCAATTTAATTATGAAAATAAATCATTTTCATTCTTCAAGGACTTCAATCAAAATACAGAAGAACTTTCCTCAAATGAACAAGAGTTTTTAGATGAGATATTCGATCAGATAATATTAGATATTTTTAACGCGTCTGTAGCTAATTGGTAATATGAAAAAAATTAAAAATTCAGAACTCGATAGATTAATTAAAGAACATCAATATTTCTATCTTCCTCACCTTCTTAAGTTATCGCAAGACAAAGATGAAAAATATCATGAAAAACTTAATTCTTTATCATTAAGATACCCAAAAAGGGAATTTTTAAAAAATTTCATCAAAAAACATAATATAAATTTAGATGCAATTTTAGATGAGTTTATAGAAAATAACCCTAAAATATCTAAATCAAAAAGAACATTATCTAATAATAACCTAGCTAATGAAAGAATAAAAGAAAATGATTTTGCAACAGAGAATCTTGCTAAAATTTATATCAAACAAAATAAAATAAGTGAGGCTATTAAAATTTATAAAAAACTTCTCTCAAATAATTCAAAAAAAAAGAGTTACTTTGCAAAAAAAATTGAAAAGTTAAAAAGTTAAAATGTATCCATTAATTGTAGGTATTATAATTTTTATTTCTGTTATTTTAATATTAGTTGTATTAGTACAGAATTCAAAAGGTGGTGGTCTTTCTTCTCAATTTGGAGGGAGTAGTTCTAATCAGTTCATGGGTGTACAAAAAACTAATGATTTATTAGAAAAAACTACTTGGGCGCTTGCTATTTCAATTGTTGTTCTCACATTGGTATCTAACTTATTTATTACTAAAATAGAAAATAACATTGATGGTATGAGTCCTAATATAGACAGAGCAAATGAACAAAATGTCATACAAAGCAGTCCAAATCCAAATGATATAGGAGAATTACCTCAAGAATTAGACTCTATTCTTTAACATGATTTCATTTTTTTTGACAAAATGACAAGATTTTTAATTTGGCATACTTAATGCTTAATTAATTCATAAATAACTTTAAATACATAAATATGGCAAATGTAAATTTTAAACCGCTAGCAGATAGAGTTCTTGTAGAACCTGAAGCAGCAGAAGAAAAGACTGCATCTGGAATTATTATTCCTGATACAGCAAAAGAAAAACCTCAGAAAGGTAAAATTGTAGCAGTTGGAATTGGCACATCTGATCATAAGATGAGTGTAAAGGTTGGAGATAAAGTTTTATATGGTAAATATTCAGGAACTGAATTATCAATTTCAGGAACTGACTACCTTATAATGAAAGAATCAGACATTTTTGGAATTGTTTAATAAATATAAATTATAATATAATGGCAAAAGAAATACATTTTAATACCGAATCAAGAGAAAACCTTAGAAAAGGAGTTGACATACTTGCTAATGCAGTTAAAGTAACTTTAGGACCTAAAGGAAGAAACGTTATTCTTGATAAAAAATTTGGAGCTCCTACGGTTACTAAGGATGGAGTTTCAGTAGCTAAAGAAATCGACCTTAAAGACGCAGTCGAAAATATGGGAGCTCAGCTTGTTAAAGAAGTAGCTTCAAAAACTGCAGATGATGCAGGAGATGGAACTACAACTGCAACCGTATTAGCTCAAGCTATATTTAATACTGGAATTAAAAACGTTGCTGCAGGTGCAAATCCTATGGATTTAAAAAGAGGAGTAGATAAAGCAGTTAAAGCTGTAGTAGAAAACTTAAAATCTCAGTCAAAAGATATTAAAGATTCAAGTGAGATTTCTCAAGTAGCAACTGTCTCTGCAAATAATGATCATGAGATTGGTAAAATGATAGCTGATGCTATGGATAAGGTAGGTAAAGATGGTGTTATCACTGTAGAAGAAGCAAAAGGTACAGAAACAGATGTCAAGACAGTAGAGGGAATGCAATTTGACAGAGGTTATTTATCTCCATATTTTGTAACGAATAGTGATAAAATGGAAGCTGAATTGGAAAATCCTTATATTTTAATTTACGATAAGAAAATTTCTGCAATGAAAGAATTGCTTCCTATATTAGAGGCAGTTTCACAAACTGGAAAACCATTATTAATAATTGCTGAAGATATAGAGGGTGAAGCACTAGCTACAATTGTAGTTAATAAAATCAGAGGTTCTTTAAAAATAGCTGCAGTCAAGGCTCCAGGGTTTGGAGATAGAAGAAAGTCGATGTTAGAGGATTTAGCAATTCTAACTGGCGGTACTGTTATTTCTGAAGAAAGAGGGTATAAACTTGAAAGTGCTACTATTGATTATTTAGGAACAGCTGAAAAAGTTAATATTGATAAAGATAATACTACTGTTGTTAGTGGAGCAGGTAAAAAAGCTGATATAAGTGCAAGAGTCAATCAAATTAAAAAACAAATTGAGTCTACAACATCGGAGTATGACAAAGAAAAATTACAAGAAAGATTAGCAAAACTATCTGGNGGTGTAGCCATATTATATGTAGGTGCNGCAACTGANGTTGAAATGAAAGAGAAAAAAGATAGAGTTGATGATGCTTTACATGCAACNAGAGCAGCTGTACAAGAAGGAATAGTAGCAGGAGGAGGTACAGCATTTTTAAGGGCAATTAATTCTTTAGATTCTCTGGAACTTGAAAATGATGACCAGAACACAGGTATATTAATTGTTAAAACTGCTTTAGAATCACCAATNAGAACTATTGTAGAGAATTCTGGTGGTGAAGGTTCTGTTGTTATTCAGAAAATTAAAGAAGGTAAAGGTGATTATGGTTATAATGCTGCTCAAGATAAATTTGAATCAATGTTTAAAGCAGGTATTATTGATCCAACAAAAGTATCAAGGTTAGCATTAGAGAATGCTGCTTCTATTGCAGGATTATTAATAACAACTGAATGTGTTGTTGTCGATGAGCCAGAAACTGATGCTCCTTCACCTCCTCCAATGCCTCCTGGTGGTGGTATGGGTGGAATGATGTAGTAAATATTGATTTTCTACTTTAATTGAAAGAGGTTATTTAATATAAATAGCCTCTTTTTTTTNTTAAAAAATTACAATAAACTAAAAGAAATAGATTTATTTTTAGATAGGCCATTAATACCTTCAGAAATATTTATAATNTTNTTTATATTATTTCTTTTTAGAATTGAAGAAGCTACACTNGATCTATATCCAGAACGACAGTAAACAATATAACTAGAATCTTTATCTAATAAATTNATTGATTNATTTAATTCAAAAAGAGGNAGATTTAATGCACCTCTTACATGCTTTTCAGCATATTCACTTTTTGTTCTNACATCTAAATATTTAGAATCATCAATTTTATGGGCTGAGTTAGCTTTAATACTTTTTATACTAGAAGTTATATTTTTTGGAGTTAAATCATCAAGAATATAGTAACCTATAATATTTTCAAAACCTACTCTATTTAATCTTATAATACTTTCATTTATATCATTTTTATAACAAACCAAAATAACTGACTTCTTAATTCCTAATAGATTTGCAGCAGTTATAGCATATCTTCCACTAAGCGGTATATTTAAGGATTTTTTGATGTGAGAAATAAAGAAATCATGAGGAGAACGAGTATCTAAAATTAAATGATTTAATTCTAATGGATTTTTTATTTTTTCTACAGAAAGTTTTTTGAGACTACCCTTAATTAAATCATCATTATTCTTATATCCATCTTTATTTAAAATTGCAGAATCTCTGAAATATTCTGGCGCAGATGGTAAATCCTTAGTTATAGAATTAATAAAATCATATTTTGATTTAAACTTTAATGCATAATTATTTTGTTTTTGATCATATAAAGTTGAAAAAGTTTCTTGAGATAGATTTTTTCCACATTGAGTTCCTGGTCCATGAGCAGGATAAATTAAAATATCATCATCCAACTTTAATATTTTGTTATATAAAGAATCATATAGCATTGAAGCTAAGTCTTTAACTGATAAATTATTATTAACTGCAAGGTCAGGTCTTCCAATATCACCTATAAAAAGTGTATCACCAGTAAATAGAGCATTTTCTTTATTTTTATTATCATATAACAAGTAACATACTGATTCTAAGGTATGACCAGGAGTATGTAAAACTTTTATAGAGATATCACCTAGTTTTATTATATCATTATCATTTAAAGACATAGATTTAAATGAAGTATTAGAATGTGGTCCAAATACAATGGGAACATTATATTTATTTGATATTTCAAGATGACCAGAAATAAAATCTGCATGAAAATGTGTTTCTAAAACATATATTAATTTAGAATTATCCTTTTTAATAATTTTATCATATTCATTAATATCTTTTATTGGATCAATTATTAGGCTCTCTCCATTTGACTCTATGTAATATGAAGCCTGAGAAAGACAAGACGTATATATCTGCTTAATTTTCATCTAGAGTATTCTTTTGAGTATTCATCCCAAGACATATCTTTCCAATGATCTTCTCCAATATATTTTAAAACTAAATTATAAAATTTTGGCTTATGATAACCAGGAAGTAGAGTTATAATATTATAATTTTCGTCTAAAAATATAGTCATTGGATATGATAAATTTCCATTAGTTAAATTATATGCTAATTCGTTAATTCCTTTTCTACCAGTTCTAATAAATTTATAAGAGTTATTATTAAAAACGACAGAATTTTGATATTCAGCATCAAATTTGACAGGGATAAAATTATTATTAATATTATCTATAACATCAGAATCAGTAAACGTATTTCTGTCCATAACCTTACACCATCCACACCAATCTGTGTATAAGTCAATAATTATTTTTTTACCATTATTGCTTATTTTGGTGTTATTATCTAACTCAATCCACTCAACTTTAGACTGAGAATAAGTTAAATTTGAAAAATTTAAATTTATTAAAAATATTAAAAATAAAAATCTCATGGATTCTAAATGTATTAATAGAGAACAGGCAATAATAATATTAAATAAGATGCTATCAAATAAAAGTTTAATTATTCATTCTTATAGTGTTGCGTTAGTTATGGAGTATTATGCATCTATTATTAATGAAGATAAAGACCTATTTTATATTACGGGGCTACTTCATGACGCAGACTACGAAAGATATCCTGACAAACATCCTAATATAATAGTTGATAAAATGTATAATATGAATGAGATAGAAATCGCTTATGCAATCTCATGTCATTATTCTAAATGGAATAATAAATGCAAATCTAATTTGGATAAATACCTACTAGCATGTGATGAATTAACTGGNTTTATAGTAGCATGTACAAAAGTTAGACCGAATGGTATATCTGATATAAAGGCTAAATCGGTAAAAAAAAGTCTAAAGAAAAAATCTTTTGCAGCATCAGTAGATAGAAATGAGATTAAAATTGGAGTTGAGCTAATCCATATAGAATTAGATACTCATATTGATAATATTATAAATGTTCTTAAANAAAATTCGACAATATTAGAATTAAAAACTTAATTCTAACGAGACAGGACAATGATCTGACCCAAAATATTCATTATGAATTTCTGTATTTTTAAGATTATTTAAAATACTTGGGGATACTAAAAAATAATCTATTCTCCAGCCAACATTTCTATCTCTAGATTTAAACCTATAATTCCACCATGAATATTTAATTTTATCTGGATATTTTTTTCTATAAATATCAATAAAATTATTATTTAAAAAATTATCTAAACCATCAATTTCAACCTGAGTATAACCTGCTGATTTATTATAGTTTGGCTTAGGACGTGCTATATCAATTTCTCTATGCGCTACATTTAGATCACCAGTTATAATTGTGGGTTTTTCATTTTCACTTTCAATACAAAAACTTAAAAAATCTTTATCCCATTTTTTTCTATAATCTAATCTTTTCAATTCCTGACCACTATTAGGAACATAAACATTAATTAAATTATAATTTTCATACTCTGCTTTAATTACTCTTCCTTCCTGATCGTGATCAAAAATCCCAATATCATTAGTGATTTTTAATGGTTTTTTTTTTGATAAAATAGCAGTTCCTGAATAACCTTTCCTAGCTTTTGATGAGTTTACATGAACATTATATTCTTCCATCATAACTTCAAGAGCTTTTAAGGCATCTTCATCACTTGCTTTAGTTTCCTGAAGACATATAATATCTGGATCTATTTCTTTAATATCTTTTAGAAAATCTTTTTTCATTATGGCTCTAATACCATTTACATTCCAAGAAATAATTTTACAGTTCTTCATTAATTTTTTTTAAGACTTTTCTATCAACTTTATGTTCACCATTAAATAACTCATAATTAAATCTATATTTTTTTTTAATAAATTCATTTTTATATTCATTTATTAATTTAAGATCAAAATATTTATCTTTTTTACCCATAACATAAATAAAATTTGAATTTTTACATGATTTAATAGATAAATTAAAAAATTCACTAGGAATCCATCCAGCCCACATAATAATATTGTCAATTTGAAAATCAATATTTTGTGTNAGTCTACATAAAGTAGAAACACCTTGTGAGAATCCAAATAAATTAATTTTATAATTATTCATTTTTACTTTACTTGAAATCTGTGCTATCACACTATTAAGATATGATAATTGAGATTTAAAATCTATATTTTTATCTTCTCTAGTAAGCCAGGAAGCACCTACGTTTTGGTAATCTTTATCAGTATAAAATTTTGATAANCCTTGTGGGGCAATAATATAATTTTCCTTTTTATCAAGGATATCAAACCTCCTAATGAAAAATTTTGATAATTGACCATANCCATGAAATATGATCCATATATTCTTTGTTTTGGGTGATAGTATATTTANAGTAATATAGGATGCATAAGATTTAAAACTAACCTTATGAGATTTATACATCAGATTAATTTAACTTTCCTTCGTCTCTTAGTTTTTTTCTAATTTTGGTAGCACTTATAGCATGAGTAGCATCATCAAAGACTTCTTCATCAAAAGCGTAACCTACCCCNCTACCNTATGTTATATTTACAATATTTGGTACTAACATNATTTCATAGTCTACACCTCTTTTAAAATTATCTTTTATNAGNCCATCTTCAATNTTTTTACAAACNGAATCCCANTCAAATGGATTATCATCTTGACCATCTCCACCAGATGATCCCTGAACATCTCTAACTTGAATTGCAACTTGTCCTGTTTTAGCGANACATCTTTTAAAGAGCGCTTGGTGTCCATCGTGCCATGGCTGCCATCTTCCAAGCATTTGAACTGTAGGTTTCTTCCAATCAAACATTTTACTTTTTTTTAAATTATAATTGTAATTGTATTGCATAATTACAACAACAATATTTATTAGTCAAATAAATTAAAGTTTAATAATGAAAATTGAAGATTTTAAAAAACATTCTCATGAGTTAGTAGATTGGATGTGTAGATATTTAGAAAATATTGAAAAATATCCTGTAAAATCCAATGTCAAACCTGGAGAAATTTATAATTCTCTACCAAAAAAACCTCCATTTAAAGGTGAATCTTTTGATAAAATATTTGAAGATTTTAATGAAAAAATAATGCCTGGAGTAACCCATTGGCAGAGCCCCAACTTTTATGCGTTTTTTCCTGCCAATAACAGCTACCCCTCTATCCTAGCTGAAATGCTAATATCTACTATAGGAGCCCAGTGTATGATGTGGGAAACTTCACCTTCTGCCACCGAACTTGAACAAAAAGTAACTGAATGGATAAGAGATGCTATTGGTATTCCATCAAGTTGGAGTGGAGTAATAAATGATACGGCATCTGTTGGCACAATATGTTCATTATTAACAGCTAGGGAAAATTACTCTAATTTTCAATCTAATAAATCTGGAATAAAACAAAATAATTTTAGAGTATACTGTTCCAATGAAACCCATAGCAGTATAGAAAAAGCTGTTAAGATTATTGGTATTGGTTCAGATAATTTAGTAAAAATACCTTCAAATGAAGATTTATCAATGAATGTAAAAAAACTTGAATATCATATAGAAAAAGATATAATAAATAACTTTATTCCCTTAGCTATAGTCTCCACTTATGGAACTACCGGTACAGTAGCTTTTGATTCTATAAATGANATCTCTTTGATTGCTAAAAAGAATAACATATGGCATCATGTTGATGCAGCATATGCAGGCACTGTATTATTTTTAGATGAATTTAAAAAAGATATTAAAAATATAAATTTAGCAGATTCATTTTTATTTAATCCTCATAAGTGGATGCTTACAAATTTTGATTGTAGTCTATACTATGTAAAAGATGAAGAAAAATTAATTAAGACCTTAGAAATACATCCAGAATATCTTAAAACTAATAATAAGAACGTAAAGAATTATAAAGATTGGAGTATTCAATTAGGAAGAAGATTTCGAGCATTAAAACTATGGTTTGTTATTAGGAGCTATGGAATTGATGGTATTAAAAAATATATTAGTAATCATATTTCATTAGCAAAATATCTTAATGATAAAATAATTAAAGAAGATAATTTTGAGATAACAACTAAACAGAATATTAATATGATAAACTTTAGATTAAATCCTTTAGATAAGAGAATGAATAAAAATGAATTAAATGATCTAAATAAAAAGTTTATTAAAAAATTAAATGAAACTGGTAAAATTTATATCTCTCACACGATGATAAGGGATGTATATTCAATTAGAATGCCGATTGGAAACTCATATATAACTAAAAAAAATATTAATAACTCTTGGAGATTAATTAAGATGGTATCACAAGATATTATCTAAAATAAATGAAATATAATATAAGGCCCCGACACTAGCACTTCCAAAACTAGTAGTATAATAATTATTTAAAATATTTGATCCACCTATCTTTATTTTAGACTTTATTGGATCAATAGAATAAGTAATTTGAGCATCTAAATTATGAATTTGAGGAATTGTACCAACTCCAAAAGATGATTCCCATAAGAAAGAGTTCTGCCATCTATAATTTATATTAAANCCGAAATTTCTCGTAAGTTTTCTATTTCCAAAAGATATATTATATCTATAGTCAGGTGTATTGAATTGAATTTGAAAACCAGGCTCCATAACCGTATTAACATCATTATATGATACATTAGTAGAAAGTTCAAAATTATTTATCATACGGTAATCTAACCCCATTGCCCAACCATAAGAACTTACAGGTTGATCAAGACTAATTGTTGTAATGAATCTTTTTTCGTCTGGTGTATTAGGATTTTGTGCAAGTAACTGAGAAGCTAAAAACCCATTATAATTATTATAAAAAAAGTAACCATCAAATAAAATTCTTTTATCATTATATAGTCCCTTATATCCTACTTCAAATGCTGTGACTTGCTCTGGACCTAAATTTGGAATATTAAATTCATTTGTTAATATAGGTTTAGAGAGAACAGGNTTGTTACCATCTAAAGCATATATGTTACCATCATGTAAATTATATATGTCTTGAAGTACTTTCTGACCACCAACTACATTTACTGGAGCAACAAATAAATCTGTCCATTGATCAACTACTGAAGGGAACCTAAACGCTGTCTGAGCAGAAGCTCTTAAAAATTTTTCATTTGAATCATTAACTGAATANACTATAGAAAATCTAGGTGTTACCCTAGTTGAAAAATATTGATTTTTATCCATTCTAATTGAAAAATTAGGGAAAAGTCTTTCTGATGCCCAGCTATCAGTATATTGTAAAAATGCACCAATCTCATAAATTTCCTGAGGATCTCCAGGTTTATCATAAAAAATAGACCCCTCACTNTTTATCACAGTATACTTGAAATTAGCTCCAAATAATAAATTAAAGGATGATATTATATCGCTAAAATTATAGTTGAAGTCAAGATTATACATAGCGCTTTTATCAATTACCCTTGCTCCACCATTTGCAATATTTTTCATTATTGCATCANTCTTTAANTTATTAAAAATATCTGAGTTAGACTTAGGTANAGANGGCTTAGATCCATCTAAAACATTTCCAAACTCATCNATATTGTCCGCTACCATCCTACCATATTTAGATGCAGCTTNNTCATCCATAGCATATGCTAACTTTCCAGTAATAAAACCTGTAAAGAAATCTTGGTACCAAAGCTCACTAGATTTCCATGCTTCATTCATTTGAATTGCTAAAGTTCCTGCNTCNTATGTTTCTCCAGAATTCTCATTAGCACCAGAAAACCTTAATAACATATTTTTAGTTTGTATTTCTGCCTTGTAATTGTAAATTGAAAAATTATTTAANGAGAATCTATTTTGAGCTGAATATACACTACTTCCCTTTGCATAATTCAATTGGAAAATAGACTTTAAATTATCATTAAAATTATGATAGAAACTAGCTCCAATTTTAACATTTTCAGCGTTATAGTCAACTAAATCTTTTTCCTTGAAACCNGTTCTNGTTAACTCTTTATTAGGTATTATANCTCTTATCATACTTACTGCATCAGTATAATCTTGTGATCCCTCAACATAACCTAAATTGTCAGCAAAACCTTCAGCAATTTGATCTTCAATATCTTCTAGATTAATAGATACTTCATCTCCGTATACATTTACCCCATCATAGCCAGAATCATTCCATCTATTACTATTAAGATCATTAAGGTTTCGTTTATTCCTGTAATCACTAGCATTCCAATCATCAGCTTTTAAATATCCACCAGTTATCTTAAACGCAGATTTATCAGATATTTTTTTACCATACCTAAATGAAAAATCATTCATAAGGGAAGCATCTTTATTGTAATCATTTTGTAAATGCATTACCCCACCCTGAAGAGAAAGAGATAATCCCTCGTAATCAAATGGATTTTTACTAGTCATTAATAAGGTACCATTCATTCCACCAGGACCATAGAGAGCTGAAGAAGCACCTACAACAAGTTCAACAGACTCTACATCTAATTGCACTAAACCAAATATATTTCCTGGAGAGAAACTTAACCCAGGTGCAGAATTATTTACTCCGTCAACTAATTGATTTATCCTATAATTTGTATTGCCATTAAAGCCTCGAGTATTAGGAAATCGCATAGAGAGACTTTGAACTATCATGTCAACACCCTTTATTTTATATAACTCATCATAAAAATTTGCAGCAGAACCCTGCTCTATA
>NZUF01000018.1 GCA_002696995.1 Flammeovirgaceae bacterium
AAATTTTACGGTCTTTATCATGGTGAATTTCATAATGGAACAATTATTGAATATAATGGTGTTGCTGGTTTTTATGCATCTGTTGGATTAGTAACCTCAGAGGATGGAATTTCTTTTACCCCTAGTCAAAATCCAGTAATACCAAATTATTTGGATCAAGATTATTTAACAGGTTTTTCTGATAGTGGGTATGGTGAACCCTCCATGTTATTTTCAAAAGATTCCTCAAATATTTTTGTATATTATGCTGACCATAATCGTGACAGAGAACACAAAGGTGTTAATATTTGCATGGGTAAATTTGATGTTATTGATGGAGAACCACAGTTTGATAAATTTTATTTTTTAAACGATCAAAATGAATTTACAGCAGATGTAATTAGAGGAAAGGAAGTAGTTAAAGGATTTGATAGTTTTTCGCATGCGCTTTTTCCTCACGTTACTTTTAATAAGTCATTAAATTTATATGTTATGGTTTTAAGCCTTAACGCTTTTTCAAATAACGGGTGTAATTCAAATGACTCTGGAATTTATATTACTTATTCAAAAGATGGAATAAATTGGATTGATCCATTTAATGAGAATGTTATATCTTATATAGGATCACCCAAAAAATTAATTTCTGAGTGTAGTATTCCTTTTTCTCAAACTTCATCTTTTGCATGGCATCCAAGTTTAATTTATACTAATGAGTCTCAAACAGAAGGTTACCTTCTTTATTCATATGGACAAAGCTTAAGTTATCCNGGGCATCAATTGTATGGCAATAAGTTTAACATAGAACTCAAATAAATTATTGATTTAATTCCTCTTTGGCCATAACTCTCTCATATCCATATACCTTTTTGATCTTACCATCTACAATCTGAGCATCAAGTATTCTTTGTAAATGAGATTCTGATTCACCCTCTCCAAATGAAACATTTACCGCAGTAGTCACCCAGTTTTCATTTGGTTTATTTTNNAAATCAATATCATTTGATATACTCCATAGAATATCCCATCTCGCATTACTATTAGCCTCCAAAAACATTTTAGATAGTTTCGAATGCTCTTCACTTCCCTTTACAANCATNCCGTTTGGAGCATANAGTTCAATATCATCATGTTCTAATGCGGAAACNTCNTCAANCCTTCTTTCATTNTAAGCATCAAAAAACTCTTCCATTATAGCAACTCCATCTTGATTGCCCCCATAGATATTAACTTTATTTTCTTCTTCCATCTCAAAACCTATTTTTTTATTTTCAACTTCTATGTTTGAANTGTTTGATGTACACCCTTGAATTATAAAAATTATTGCTATTAGTAAATTAATCTTTTTCATATNTTGTTTTTTTTGAATGATATATTGATATTGTTTTTATTATCAACTTCTAACTAAAAATAATAAATTAATTATATATCATGTTTTTAGAAAGGTCAATTAATCAGNNAGACAAAATTGGATGGATTGAGGTAATTTGTGGATCAATGTTTTCTGGAAAGACAGAAGAGCTTATTAGAAGAGTTAAAAGAGCTAAGCTTGCAAAGCAAAAAATTAAAATTTTTAAGCCAAAACAGGACACGAGATACGGTAAGAAAAAAGTAACATCACATGACAATAACTCTATTAAGTCAAAGCCAATAGATTCACCAGAAAAAATACTTAAAAACTTTGAAAAGTTTGATGTTATAGGGATTGATGAGGCCCAATTTTTTGATGAGAGTATTGTTGANGTTGTTAATAAATTAGCTAACTCAGGTAAACGTGTAATTGTTGCTGGGTTAGATATGGACTATAGAGGGAAACCCTTTGGGCCTATGCCTAATTTATTAGCAATTGCTGAGTATGTGACAAAGGTTCATGCTGTATGTACAAAGTCAGGAAAAATGGCATCTTATACTCATAGGATAGTTAAGAATGAAGATCTTGTTCTTTTGGGAGATACTAGAAGGTACGAGGCCTTGAGTAGAAGAGAGTTTATTAAAGCCAAGAAAAACAAAAAAAATAATTATGGCAAAAGTTAAATCATATGCAGCTCTTCAAGCTGATAAACCATTAAACCCATACGAAATAAATAGAAGAGAAATAAACCCTGATGATGTAAATATTGATATTTTATATTGTGGTGTTTGCCACTCTGATATCCACATGGCAAGAAACGAGTGGAATAACTCCTCAATTTACCCAATGGTACCAGGTCACGAAATTATCGGTATAGTAAAAGATGTAGGAGCTAACGTGACAAAATTTAAAATTGGAGATAAAGTTGGCGTAGGAGTATATGTAGACGCATGTGAAAAATGTCATAATTGTGATACTGGTAAAGATAATTACTGTGAAGAGGGAATTGTACTGACATATAACTCTTATGAGTACGGAACAAAAAATATAACATATGGTGGGTACTCAAAAAGTATTGTAGTTAAGGAAAATTATGTCATAAAAGTTCCTGAAGGAATGAATATGGAAAAGGCAGCGCCATTGCTTTGTGCTGGTATAACCACATACTCTCCTTTGAGACATTTTAAAGTTAATAGCAGCCATAAAGTTGGAATTGCTGGGCTTGGTGGATTAGGACATATGGGATTAAAGTTCGCCTCTTCTTTTGGTGCAGATGTTGTTGTTTTAAGTACCTCNGACTCTAAAAAAAATGAAGCATTAGAGATGGGTGCAAATCATTTTGTTAATGTTAATAATAATGCTGATGTTAAGAAACACCTTAACTCTTGCGATTACATCCTAGATACTGTTTCTGCAAATAGGAATATGGCTCAAGTGTTTTCATTTCTTAAAACTGATGGGTTGATTATGCTTGTTGGTCTTCCAATGGAGCCTCTTGCAATATCAAGTTTTTCTTTGATTGATAAGAGGAAGGGAATAGTAGGTTCATCAATAGGAAGTATTGGTGAGACNCAGGAGATGATAGACTACTGCAACGAGAAAAATATCTACCCAGAAGTAGAGATGATTCCAATATCAAAAATTAATGAAGCTTTTGAAAGGACCATAAATAAGGATGTTAGGTACAGGTTTGTAATTGATATGTCTACACTCTAGTTACCTTCCTCCAGGAGGACAGTTTTTTCTCAAGAAGTCAGTAAACATTAGTCTTACGTGCGGATAGGCCCCATCCTCTCTTATCCCGTGTGATCTATTTGGATAAGATAACATATAAAATACTTTCTTGTGTTTAATNANTTCNTTTGCNAACATTTCNGCGTTTTGGTAATGTACATTATCATCACCNGTNCCGTGAATATATAACAAATTCCCTTCAAGATTTTTAGCGTATTTGATAGGAGAACCGTCCACATAATCTTGGTAACTTTCTTTAGGATCACCCATGTATCTTTCCTGATAAATATTGTCATAAGTTAATTGATTGGCAACTGCTGCAACTGCAATTCCTGTATGAAAGATTTCAGGGTACTGAAATAAGCAATTTAATGTAGCTGTGCCACCTCCACTCCAACCATGAACGGCCACACGTGAGGTGTCTATGAAAGTGTATTTATCAAAAACAGCCTTTGCTCCCATTGCCATATCTCTCACATTAACTCTTCCTATTTGTCTATAGATCGCTTTTCTCCAGGCCCTACCTTTAGGGGAGGGAGTTCCTCTTCCATCAAATGTGACATAAACATACCCGTCTTCAGCTAAGTTTCCATCGTAGAGTCCGTTATTTCCAGCTCCATATCTATTTACTCCTGTTTGACCAGCAGGCTCACTATAAAAGTAAAATAAGACAGGGTATTTTTTGTTTTTATCCATATTTTTTGGTTTAACAATCCAACCTTCCATGGTAACGTCATCTACTGTAGTTATCTGAAAAAACTCTAGTGGATGATCACTTTTCTTTTTTTTATCAAATTTATTTACCATGTTTTGGTCTTCATTTATAAACCTATGATCAGGTAATGAAACTACCGCCTGCATGGGTCTTGTGTAATAATTTGAGAAAGAATGGAAAGCGTATTTTGCCTTAGTGCTTATCTGGTAATTATGTGAACCTTCAAGTATTTCTGGTGTTATTCTTTTAAGATTTCCCTTGCCCTTTGCCGATGTTTTATAAAGGTATCTTTCTGTTGGCTGATTAGGAGAGGCTATAAAATAAACTTCATCAGATTTTTCATCATATGCGAGNGGCTTGACCACATCATAATTGCCTTTCGTTACTAGATATTCAGTTTGTTTTTTAATATTAAATCTGTAGATATGAGACCAACCGTCCTTTTCTGTGGTATACAAAAATTCCTTTCCACTATTTATAAATTTCCATCCTGCTTGAACTTGATAAGGCCATGAGCTTCTTAGGTCAACCCATGCATCATCTTTTTCTTCCATCAACAATTTACTTTCCCCAGTGTCAGAATTAGCAACAAAAATTTTACTGTGATTTTGTTTTCTATTTAGCTGTTGAACCATCAGCTCATCTTTTCCAGGAATCCATGTCATTCTTGGGAGGTAGTATTTGTGTGACTCTCCAGGAATATTCATCCATTGTATTTCTCCATTATCTAAATTAATTACCCCAATCTTTGCTGGTGTTAAGTCTTCTCCAACTTTCGGATATTCTACTGGTATCGTGTATGAGTAAATAGAGTCTGTATTNTTTATCATATAAAAGTCTCTGACCTGGTTTGCGTCTATTTGCCAGAACGCAATTTTGTTTCCGCTTTCATTAAAAATAAAGCCATCTCTACACCCAAATTCTTCTTCGTATACCCAATCAAAAGTTCCGTTAATTAATTTTTCCGTTCCATTGGAAGAAGTAAGTTTTTTTATAGAATTATCTTCTAGGTTTTCTATATATATGTTAACACTNGTGCTGCTATTTCTNATGTTTTTATCAGATTTCTCCTTACTTACAAATGCAACAAATTTTTCATTAGGTGAAAACTTTGCAAACATTAAACTAGAGTCTGGCANTGACTTACCTATTTTGTTTCCTTGCTTAGTCTTAAAATCATAAACCCAATAATCACCTTTTGTGTTATATCTCCAAACTTTAACAGACTTTGTAAATAAAAGNATTTTGTTTTTGTTTTGTGAGAATAAGAATGANTCAATCTTTATGTCTCCAACTTCTGAGGAGGATAAAATGAGTTGATCTTTTTCNCCCTCAGTGCTAATTAGCATTATATTATTTTCTTTTATNGAATAGTAACCCGTCTCTTCTTCGTTCCACACAACGTCTTGGGGAAGGACTCTTGCTGTTAATGAATATGAAAAAAGAAGTATTATAAATAATGAAGAATGAATGATTTTTAGCATGATGATTTGTTTGAATAATTTTATAAAAATAAAAATTATAATAAATTGTAATGAATTACAATTAATATATCATGAATAGAATAGGATTTCAAATAAATAATTCGGGAGANGAAGATGTTTTTAAGAAATTTGATGAGTATGTAGATGCTAGCAAAGAGAAACTAACAAAGGCAGCTGACAAATTATTAAAATTATATAAGTCTGAAGATTTAGATGAAGACGACAGGAAGNTGCTTGTAGAATTTGAAAAAAAATTACGACTGATATTCAAGCAGGTAGACGAGATAGACCGTGACGTTGAGGTNATGGCCAAGAGGAAAAGAATGTCTGATAAAAAATAATTAGTTACTGTATCTCTCTCCATAAGTCGGATAACTAGGCCTTATTGGACTTTTAATTTCAAATAAATNTGATTTTTCTTTCGATGAAANTAAAAGATTANTTTCCTTGGAGACTTTAAAAAAGTCGCCTTTACTAATGACATCTTTATCTATTTCAATTTCTCCTTTAATTAAAAAATATGAGTAAATATATTCAGGATCTAATACTAATTTTAGACTTTTATCTTTGGGNATTTTATATAAGTTTATGTTAACCCCTTCAGAGTCCATCTTCATGACTGACTTATTTCCTACAATCTTTTTTATTGAAGAGCCATCTATCTCTTCAGTTAAAAAGTCATCAGAGTTATAATCATCGTAAGTAGCTTCTTTTGTTATAGTTTCTCTAATGTTTGGATCAAACCATATCTGAAAAATTTCTGATTCTTTATTAATTTCTTCTGCATGGGATATTCCATTACCTGCCCTAATTATTTGTACATCTCCTTTTTTAAGATTAATCCATTTTTCTTGTTTTGTATCAAAATGGTTTATTGAACCCTTCAAAACAAAGCTACATATTTCAAAGCCTTGGTGGGGATGAAGGCCNATAGTNCTTTTTTTATTAGGTGTCCACGCNTGTGCCCAATAAAAAATATTTGAGTATGGTTTTNAATTACCTCCNTCCTGAGGAAAACCTAGNGGTTTTTTTTCAAGGATCTCNCCATTATTAAAATTTCCATTTGCCTGATCTGCTTTTTTTAAGACTTCAATGTTCATGATTTAATCTNGTTACATATGTGATCCCAAAGNTTAATTCTCATCTGAATTGATTCTTTTGCTATTTTCGTTACTTCATCCCATTTTTTTTCATCATCTGCACACAAATTTTCAATCATTTTTAATGCTATTGGTCCGTGATCATCACCGTCTAATTCTATATGTCTCTCAAGATAATACACAAACTTATTAGCTATATCGCTGTTNTTTTCATTTAAACCTTTNACNAAACCAATAAACATATCAGGAATAACATTTTCTCTTCCGAAAGTAAAAGCAGANGCTATTTTATGTGNCTCTCCAGACTCAATTATATCAAATGTAAAATTTAGAAAGGACTTAATATCAGNATGTATATTAAAANCATTAATAGTCTCTCTGTAATCTGAACTTTCCCTAATGTCTGATATAAAATTGTTTATTTGTGATGTGTCAGCTCCAATTTCTTTCATAGACTCAAGGTAAAGTTCAAAGTGACTTATTGCTATTCCGCCCTTTATCTCATCTGTCTCTTCCTCTAAAACAATTTCATTAATAAACCTTGCTGCCTCTGTGTTGTCTACTGGCGTCCAGGGGTTATTGGTGCAGGTAAGGTTAGTCTGTAAGCCTTTTAAAAGGGACATAAAATCCCATACCGCATAAATATGATTTTCCATAAAAAGCTTTAAGTCGTCAATAGACTCTATTCTATTATAAATTTTGTGGTTGACCAATTTTTCTTGNGTTGATGCTATATTTTCTATTACCCTTTCTGTTTTCATAGTTTTTTTCTTACGATAAAAGCTTTAAATTGTTATAAAAAAAAGCAAATATGGATTCTAATAATATTAATTACAAAGAAGAGGTGTTAAAAGCTGGTCTCATCATGGCAGGAGTGTCAATAATAATGACAATGTTAGTTTATCTTATAAATATTGAGCTAATGGTNNCTNNGTGGTTTGGNCTTTTAAGTCTTACACTTTCAATGGGCGTGGCAATATATCTAGGTATTTCTTATAGAAACTTAACCGGAGGTTTTCTTTCATATAAAGGAGCCTTAAAATTTTCTTTTTTAGCTTTTTTAGTTTCTTATGCTGTTGGAATAGTATTTAATATTTTATTATATACTGTTATTGATCCAAGCCTACCTGAGGTAATGAAAGAATTAACAGTAGANGCAACTGTTGGAATGTTAGAATCTTTTGGGACTCCACAAGAGGCAATTGACGCGTCAATAGTTGAAATCGAAAATAGTGTTATGGAATCAACAACTCCTGCGGGAATATTAAAGTCTGCGCCATGGGGAGTTATTATAATATTTATTTTTGCTTTGATTGCTTCTATTTTCATTAAAAAGAATGAGCCAGTTTCTGATAGAATTAATTGATATTTTTTAGTATATAATTAATTTCACAAGCAATCATAAATGAAGTTTTATCATATTCTTCATCTTCTTGANTAGTATTATCATATACTTTTGGGTCTTCGTAGAATAGCTTTAAATTAATTAATGATCTGGTGTCTACAGGACATGTTTTTTCAGAATNTGAACACGTCATTATCGATATAANTTTTTTTTCTTCAATTTCAGAAAGAGTTTTAGAGAATGGTGATATTGATATAGTTTCTGTGTTAATGGATAAGTTTTTATTAACTCCTATCCCCACTCTTTCAAGGGANTTATAAATTTGTTTATGAACTNTAGTTTTAACTACTCCAGCAGAGAAAAAATTTATTTTATTCTTGTACNTTGATGAAAAATATTTAGACCATATCTCACAATACTGACTTCTTCTTGAGTTGTGAGTACATAAAAAAACAACNGTATTACATTCATCAAGAAATTTGTTTAATCCCGAAANAACATTTTCAAGTCTTNCTTTTTGAGNGCCTTTTGGTTTGAAGTTTTTTACTTCCTGAGTAAAATTTATTAAATCATCATTCATATTGAATTCATAATTTTAACAATTTTTAGCATCTTATTGATCAATGATAAGATTATTAAATAGTTAAATTTGCTCAAAATTTTTTTATGAGCAAGAATTATTTAAAAGTACAAAATGTCGTAAGTGAAGTAAGTAAAGTTGTAGTTGGTCAAGATTATATGGTAAAAAGATTACTTATGGGCCTATTCACACAGGGTCACATCTTACTTGAAGGAGTTCCCGGTCTAGCAAAAACTCTTACTGTTAATACTTTATCTAATGTTCTTAAACTTAATTTTAAAAGAATACAATTTACTCCGGATCTTCTCCCATCTGATGTGATAGGAACAATGATCTACAATCAAAAGAAGGCTTCATTTGAAGTTAAAAAAGGTCCTATTTTTTCAAATTTAATTCTTGCAGATGAGATAAATAGATCTCCAGCAAAAGTACAGTCAGCATTACTGGAGTCTATGCAAGAAAGGCAAGTAACTATAGGTGATGACTCTTATAAACTTGACACACCGTTTTTAGTATTAGCCACGCAGAACCCAATAGACCAAGAAGGAACTTATCCACTTCCNGAAGCTCAGAGAGATAGGTTCATGATGAAGTTAAATATAACGTATCCTTCCAAAGAGGAAGAATTAAAAATTATGCAGAGGATGGCAGACATGAATTTTAATAAGTCAATTAAAACTGTTTTAAATAAAAAAGATATTCTATCAATTCAGGGTGAAATTAATAAAGTCTCTATTTCTGAGTCAATAGAAAAATATATTATTGAATTAGTATCCGCTACAAGGAACCCATCTTCAATTAAACTTGATGAGTTAAAAAGTTTTATTTCCTTTGGAGCATCTCCAAGGGCAAGTATAAACTTATCACTTGCAGCTAAGGCAAATGCATTCTTGAGTAATAGAGATTATGTAATTCCAGATGATATCAAAGAAATTGCTAATGATGTGTTGAACCATAGGATTATATTAAACTATGAGGCGGAAGCTGAGGGTATTAAATCAGAGTATGTAATAAAACAAATATTAGATAAGGTAGAAATTAACTCTTAATGAGTTNTNCCATCTGGTTCAAATATTTAATCTATATAATTGAATTATAANCAAGTTTAGTTTCCTCTAGCTCTTCGTATAAACTCTCTAAAGCTGATTTTAAACTCACTTTTTTGGATTCTTTATTTTGATAAAATTTATAAAAGAAGCCAGAGTTCATTAAAAGATTATTTGGGTTATTTCTAATTAATCTGTTTTGTTTTTTATCTGTTTTTTTAATATTTAATTCAAGCTCTTTGATATAATCATTTAAGAACCTTCTCATTAAAATTTTTTTAAATGAATCTTGTAAGTTTTCAATAGAGGCCTCTTCCGATAAGGCCTCTTCCTGGGCTACATACAAAAAGGTTCTTTTGCTTTTTCTTTCAACAGATAATCTTAATTTTAGAGACACACCCTTTGTGTTAATTACACTATTGAATATTTTTTTTTCTTTTTCATAACTTCCAAGATTTTTGTAAAACTTTTCAAGTTCTTCTAATATTGTTTTTTTAGGAACTAGACTAGAAAAGTAAATTGATTCTAAGGAAGTTTCGTTGAAAATATAGTTGGTTTTTTTAAATGGAGAAAAAACATTACTGGGGATTCTACTGCTTACATTATTTTGACAGTATGCTATATTGCTATTAATTAAAATAATAATGAAAATAAAATTTCTAAGTAAAGACATCATTAAATCTATTAACTACGTATTAGAATTATTTGCAATAATATGAAATCTATTTTAATTACTGGTGGAACTGGACTAATTGGAAAAAAGCTAATTAGTAAATTAAAGAAGAAACATTATAATATTTATGTTCTCACAAGAAGGGGCTCATATACACAAGATGATGTGAATTATCTACAATGGGATCCAGAGAAATCTAAGCTTGACATAAAGGGAATAAATAATTTGTTTTCAATAATTCATCTGGCTGGAGAATCTATTAACGGATCTAGGTGGACGAAATCTTATAAAAAGAAAATATTAGATAGTAGAATTGATACCACTAAACTGTTATTTAAAACTATAAAAAGATTAAAACTAAAACCAAAGAGTTTTATCTCGGCCTCTGCCACTGGATACTATAGGGCAGATACAAACTTAACTCAAAAGGAGTCAGATCCCCAGGGTACGGGATTCCTCTCAGGTGTTGTTAAGAAATGGGAAGATGAAGTGTTAAGGTTTAATAATATAAACGTGAACACAACGGTTTTGAGAATAGGATTAGTCCTTTCAAAAGAGGGAGGCATTCTCAAAAGCCTTTACCCTATATTTAAATTATGTCTAGGAGTTACAGTTGGTACTGGGAAACAAATGATGAGTTGGATACACGAAGACGATATGATAAACATAATTATTAAAGGTGTTGAGGACAATAAGTTTAATGGAATTTATAATTGTGTTGCCCCAGAAAAAGTTTCTAATCAAAAATTCACAATAGCTCTGGCAAAAACACTTGGTAGGTTTAGATATCCTAAATTTTTTAAGGTTCCCTCTTTTGTAATTAGATTACTTTTTGGTGGTCAATCTGTATTAATTTTAAATGGACTAAATGTATCTTCCAAAAAGATAATAAAATCGAATTTTAAATTTAAATATTCAAAATTATTGCCTGCCTTGAGGTCACTTTATAATTAAATGAGAAATAAAATTGAAATTTTAGGTGCCAGAGAAAATAATCTGAAAGATGTAGANCTTACATTTGAAAAGAATAAGTTAGTAGTTATTACAGGTGTCTCAGGAAGTGGAAAAAGCTCACTAGCTTTTAATACAATCTACGCAGAGGGTCAGCGAAGATATATGGAGAGTTTTTCAGCATACGCAAGATCCTTTATTGGAAATATAGAACGCCCTGATGTGGATAANATAAATGGGCTTTCTCCTGTTATCTCTATAGAGCAAAAGACTACATCTAAAAATCCTAGATCTACAGTTGGAACTTTAACTGAGATATATGATTTTTTAAGNNTCTTATATGCAAGGGCCTCGATAGCTTACTCATATTTATCAGGAAAAAAGATGATTAGGCAGTCGCTTGATCAAGTTATTGAAAATATAAAAAAAGATTATAAAAACAAGAAGGTCATAATAGCAGCCCCTGTTGTCAAGGGAAGGAAGGGACATTACAANGAGTTATTTGTTCAGATAAGAAAAAAAGGTTTTGCTAATGTCCGAGTTGATGGAGAAATTTTAGAGATAAAAAGGAATATGCAATTAGATAGATATGTAATCCATGATATAGAAATTGTAGTGGATAAATTAACAATTGATAATGAGAACACNGAGAGACTTTCTAATTCTGTAGAGATTGCTATCAAGAGCGGCGACAAAACACTTTATGTAATAGATGAAAATAATAAATCAAGGTTTTATTCTAAGAGCCTGGTCGATCCTGATACCGGAATATCATACGAAGAACCTTCTCCTAATAGCTTTTCATTTAATTCGCCTTATGGTTGGTGTGATTCTTGTAAAGGACTTGGTGTTGAGGATAAAATTTTAAAAGAAAATATTATTGCAGATGATAACTTGAGTATTAGCCGTGGGGGTATATTGCCTCTTGGTGAGTATAGAGATATGTGGGTATTTAAGAAGATTGAAGCATTACTAAAATCTAAAGGTTTAAAAATATCTACTCCTATTAAGAATATTCCTGAGGATATTTTAGATGATATTCTTTTCGGAAAAGATATAGAAGTTGCTGTAGAATCCACAAAATATCCAGGAACCCTTTGGCACACAAAATATAATGGAGTAACTGGGTTTATAAGAAAGACAATAAAGTTCAGGTCAGGTAAAACTAAGGACTTTATGGATGACTTTATTTCTAAAACTAATTGTGGGACTTGTTCAGGTAAGAGATTAAAAAAAGAGTCTTTACATTTTAAAATAAATGATACCTCAATTTCAGACTTGAATTCTATGGACATAAAAAAGCTGAGAACATGGATTGGTAATGTTTCTAAATCACTTAATGATCAGCANTTAATTATTGCAGAACCAATTCTNAAGGAGATCAANCANAGACTTGATTTAATGTATAANTTNGGNTTAGANTATTTAAGNCTAGACAGACCACTTAGAACTCTNTCTGGGGGTGAGGCTCAAAGNATNAGACTTGCTACTCAGATNGGAACAAAATTAGTTGGTGTCCTTTANATNNTNGATGANCCAAGNATTGGNCTTCACCAAAGAGATAANAAAAANCTAATTGATTCNTTAAAAGAACTTAGAGACTTAGGGAATACNGTTATAGTAGTNGANCATGACAGAGANATGATGATNAGNGCTGATAATATTATTGATGTTGGTCCTGGNCCTGGATCAGAGGGAGGNGTTATTGTTGCCCACGGAGAACCAAAAGNTTTTTTAAATCAAAANTCTNTGACATCNAGNTTCCTTAAAAGAGAATTAGANGTTCCTGTTCCNTCATTAAGAAGAGAAGGTAATGGTAAAATGATTAATTTAATTGGAGCTAATGGAAATAATTTATCTGATGTTAATTGTTCTATTCCACTTGGATGCATGGTTTGTGTTACTGGAGTTTCGGGAAGTGGNAAATCATCTTTAATACANGGCACACTATCTTCAATTATTAAAAAGGAATTATATAATTCAAGAAAAGATGCNCTNCCATATACTTCTGTTCAAGGAGTAGAAAACATCAATAAATTAATTGAGGTAGATCAGTCACCAATAGGGAGGACTCCTAGATCTAACCCCGCAACATACACAGGTGTTTTTACNGATATAAGAAACCTATTTGCTTCATTAACGGAGTCTAAAATTAGAGGACTAAAACAGGGAGCTTTTTCATTTAATGTGAAGGGTGGAAGATGTGAATCGTGCAGAGGTGCTGGAGTGAGGCTAGTAGAGATGGATTTTTTGCCAAATGTTTTTGTCAATTGTGAAACTTGTTATGGAAAAAGATATAACAGAGATACTCTAGAGGTCAGGTTTAAAGGAAAATCAATCTCAGATGTATTAGATATGACAGTATCTAATGCTGTTGATTTCTTTAAAAAACAACCTAAAATATCTAACAAGTTAAGAGCTTTAAATGATGTTGGGCTTGGTTACATAAAACTTGGCCAACCTTCAACTATGTTATCTGGGGGGGAAGCTCAGAGGGTCAANCTAGCATCAGAGCTATATAAAAAAGATACNGGAAATACTTTATTTGTTCTAGATGAACCCACCACTGGGTTACATTTTTTTGATATTCAAAATCTAATGATTGTTCTTAACAGATTAGTTGAAAGAGGCAATACAGTGCTTGTAATAGAACATAATATGGATATTATAAAGTGCGCAGACCACATCATAGATCTTGGTCCAGAGGGCGGGGATAGAGGAGGAGAGATTATAGCCAAGGGTAATCCGGAATTTATATCTTCTCTAAAGAAAAGTCAGACAGGAGTCCACTTAAAAAAAGAATTATCTAATACATAATTTTTTCAGTAATATAGTCAGCTATTTTCTTCCCTTCATCAGTTAATTTAACAACCAAGTTATCATCTTCAATCATTTTCTTTTTTTTAAATAGGTCTAGGGATTTCTCTTTATCTATTAAAAAATCTTTTTTAAACTTTTTGTTGATTTTATTTACATCTATACCATTTATAGTTCTTATTCTTGTCAGTATATAATCATTAATTAGTTCTCTTTTATTAAGAGTTTCCTTTTCAAATACCTTAATGTTGTTTTTTAGATAGTGTATATATTTTTTGTTGTCTTTTATGTTCCAATATCTCTTTTTTTTATCATAAGAGTGAGCACTTGGTCCATACCCATAATATTCCTCGCTTCTCCAATAATTAGAGTTGTGTTCGGATTCATAATCTTTTCTTGCAAAATTTGATATTTCATAATTAATATATCCCATTTCTTTCATTTGATTAAGTATTGTGTCATACTGTTTCAGGACAACATTCTCCTCTGGTAAAACAATTTTATTATTTTGTAATAATTTATAAAACACAGTTTTTTTCTCGAGCGTCATATTATAAATTGAAATATGAGGTGGGGACAATTCTTTAATAATTTCTAAATCTTTTGTCACAGTATTAACATCTGATTCTGGAGTGCCAAACATTAAGTCTACAGAAAAGTTTTTAAATATGTCTTTAATGTTTCTAATTGCATCAAG
>NZUF01000019.1 GCA_002696995.1 Flammeovirgaceae bacterium
AATATCTCTTGTTATTGGAGATCCTGATATTACCTGTTTATCTGAATCAAATGCAGTTAAATCAGGAGATATTGTCTCCCATGTTACTCCTTCGTCAGTCGTCTTGTGAAGGTATTGCGATGCGTGATATATAACATTAGAGTCATGAGGAGATACATGAATTGGTGAAACTCTCTGAAACCTATACTTTAGATTTTTTGGATTATGACCATACATATTAGAAGCTCCTACGTAGTACTGTTTTTCTTGTCCAGTCAACTTATTATAGACACCAAACCTTCCTTTACAGTTAGAATATACAATATTTGGATTTCCAGGTTTAGGTACAGCTGGTCCTGTTTCACATCCACCTGTATTTGTAATATAAGCATTAGGACCTGCTTGTAATCCGTAAGGAGGGAGGCTAGGAACAGATACTGTAGAATAATTATCTTGCTGACCTCCGTATAACCAGTAAGGGAACTGATCATCAACTTCTACCTGATATATCTCAGCTGTGGGTTGATTAAATTGAGTTGACCAAGTCTCACCCGAATTAAAGGTAATATTTGCTCCACCATCATTAGACTGTACCCATACTGATGTGTCATTAGAGTTAATCCATATGTCATGGTTATCACCGTGAGGGGTTGAATAAGATCTCCATGACTTACCTGCATCCCTTGAGATCATAAACCTATTAGCACTAGAATATAAAATATCTGAATTCAATGGGTTAGACTCTACATTAAGATAATAAAATGGTCTATTTACTAACTCTTCTCTGTTATTCATATGTTTAAAAGTCTTTCCCCTATCCTCAGACTTGTATAGTCCACCCTTCCCCTCAGAAGCTTCAACCATAACAAATAACCTATCTGGAGCTGATTTTGATACGGCAAAATCAATTTTACCTATATATTTACTCTCAATACCTAAGTCTATTTTATTCCAATTTTTTCCACCGTCAACAGACTTGTAAGCACCTCCGTTTTCAGACCCACTGATAATTGTCCAAGGTTTCCTTTCTACCCTCCATGAGGCGGCATATATAGTATTAGGATCGTCAGGAGCATACTCTACGTCAACAATTCCTATAGAGTCTGATATATATAATATCTTATCCCATGTCTTCCCACCATCTTTAGTCTCGAAAAGGCCTCTCTCAGTATTATTTTTAAATGGTTGACCTATAGCAGCAACTAATACTCTATTGGGATCCTCTGGATGAATTTCTACTGCCCCAATCTGACCTGAATTTTCAAGACCTATATGATCCCAAGACTTACCAGAATCAGATGATTTATATATCCCCTTACCCACAATAATATTAGACCTGATCCCGTCTGAACCTGTACCTATATAGACTATTTTTGGGTCTTTTTGGTAAACATTTATCGCACCTATTGAAGGTGATTTAAAATATCCATCTGATATATTAAACCAATTATTTCCCGAGTCAGTGGTCTTCCATACTCCTCCACCAGTTGTACCCATATAGAAGGTATTTCTCTCTGAATCTATACCGTGTACAGTCGTTACCCTTCCTCCCCGAGTCGGTCCAACATTTCTATACTTTAGATTTTTAAATATATCATTTTCTTCATTTGGAGATGCTTTTATTGAATTAAAATTAGGTTGTACTAATAAAAGTATAAATATTAATAATCTCATTTTTCTATTTTTAGTTGTTTGTATACAGCATTTGTAATCATAATATCTTGTACAGCTACACCAGTTAAGTCGGCAACTGTTATTTCTTCATCATCTTTTCTATATTTNTTTCCAGAATCAATTATCTCTCCCAACTCTATGAGTTTNTCTTCACTTATTAAATCTTTATCAAGAGCCTTTTTNGTTTCTCCTCTCTCCAGACACTGAGNAATACTATCGACAACTAGTGAATCAGCCATNTTTAAGATTTCAGGNTCTAANTCCCTTTTGTCAGGGGTATCAGATCCGACTGCAGTGATATGTGTACCATTCTTCACATCATCCTTAAATATTAATGATTCGTTCGCATTAGTTGTAGTAATTATAAGGTTTGAATTTTCACATAATTCCTTAGAATTATTTACTATGTTCATATTAAAGTCTAATTTCTTCATATCATCAATATATCTTTCTACCCTACTCNTATCTCTACCTAATATATACACTTCTCTACAATTAACAATATCTGAAAGGTATTCTAACTGCATCCTTGCCTGGATACCATTTCCTATGATTCCAATACCTTTGACATCTTTTGGAGCTAAATACTTAGCACATATAGCACCTGCGATTGCTGTCCTCACATTAGTAAGGTAACCCTCATCATGCAATAAGCATTTTAAATAACCTGTATTCTTATCAAACATAACCATGACACCATGACTACTAGAAAGACCTAACTGTTCATTATTTGAAAACCCAGATGCTATCTTAACAACATAATTATCTTGACTTTTAATATATCCGTATTTTATATGCACATCTCCAGGAGGTTCATCAAAAAGTAATTCTCCAACAGGTGGAACTACCGAGTTACCCCTTGAATATTCGACAAAACCTTCCTCAATNGACTNGATAAGATTTACACCTTTGAGAGCTTCTAGTATTTGATTTTTATNATAAAAATAAGNATTCATAGTATTGACTTTATAGTTTCTGATCCAATATTACCACCACAAATAATAACAGCAATATTTCTATCTTTAAATTCTTTCTTCATCTTTAATAGAGAGGCAATNGCTACAGCTGCAGACCCTTCTATNACGATCTTATCATANTTAAGGGAGTCTCTTATCTGTTTNGCTATNTCCTCCTCAGAAACNAGACAGTACTCATCAATTAAATTTCTACATAAATCGAAAGTAATTGANCCCTCTTCTACTCCACCAGCAGANCCATCAGANAGTGTNTCTTTTGATTGTGANTTGATAATTTTCCCATGTTTAATTGAGTTAATCATNATCGATGAATTTTCTGGAGAGCATCCAATAACNTTAATATCAGGATTTTTTGACTTTAGGTAGTGAGCAATACCAGATATAAGTCCTCCTCCACCAACTGTCACAAATACAACATCAATCTTATCATTTTCCTCTAATATCTCAACACCAATAGTTCCCTGACCTGATATAACATCCTTGTCGTTATANGGAGATATAAACGTATAATTATTTTCTCTAGATACTCTAATAGCCTCATTTTCAGCATCAAGACAGTCATCACCAAACTTTATAACTTCAGAGCCATATGATCTTATATTCTCAGCTTTAAGCTTTTTTACACTTGTAGGGACATATATTTTCCCTTTATTATTTTTTTTATTTAATGCGTATGAGACCGCAGCACCGTGATTTCCTGAAGAGGCAGCAACTACNGGTCTTTCTGAATTCATATTTATAACTTTATTTAGTGCCCCTCTTACCTTAAAAGATCCTGTTTTCTGTAAATTTTCAAGTTTTAAATAGATTTCTGATCCACATTCTTTTGAGAGTCTCTCCGAGTAAGATAACGGTGTTCTGTTAATATATTTTTTAATTCTCTTAAGAGATTCTTCTGAAGACGGAATATCTAAATTCATACTTAAGAAAACTTTGATTTATTAATNTTTCTCATCTTCTTAAAGGGTATAAGAAANAGATCAGAAAAGGAATTTATTTTATCATCTTTCATGTGAGTGTCAATACCATAAACAATTGNNCCTGAGTCATTTGCGCNATGANAGGTCCCGAAGATTCTATCCCAAATTGAGAAGATATTACCATAATTTTTATCAGTTAAAGGTANCTGGAAATGATGATGGACCTTGTGCATATTAGGNGTNACAAANACATAAGAAATAACTCTTTCAAGTGTTTNAGGAAGTCCTACATTAGCGTGAGTAAGGTGAGCAAATAATACAGATATACTTTGATATAACATCACTATTCCGATAGATGCTCCTGAGACGTATATCCCTAGTATTGTAAACAAAATTCTAAATACGGTCTCCCCAGGATGATGCCTTAAACCAGTAGTAACGTCAACATTCTCATCAGAATGGTGTACCACATGAAATTTCCACATCCATGGCACCTTATGCTCAACAAAATGGACAAGATATGCACCTACTAGATCTAAAATGAGCAAGCATANTACTACTTCNACAAATAAAGGGAGATCAAATAGGTGAATGAAACCAATCTCATATGTGTTGACAATNTCTGTTGATTTTAACAANACAAATGCAAANCCAAAACCAATTATAGCTGTTGTGATGGTAAAAAGAAGGTTTAAGATNGCATGGTTTGTTTTCTTATAATTAAGAGAATAAAAAGGAATGATACCCTCTAATACCCAAAAGAAGACAATTCCNCCAAGAAGAATTATAGTCCTAAAGATGACTGGAACATCAGAAAAAAAAGAAATAATTTCACTCATGACAATGAATTAATGATATCAAATGTTTTGTCTATCTCTGATTTTTGGTTGTAAATATGTACCGAGTGCCTCATGAGTTCTTTACCTACAGACCTTGGCTGGAGTCTTTCCCTATCCCATAATGTTTTCTGAAGTGCAGGGCCAGTCAATCCTTCTACCTTATAAGTAGTCAATCCAGCACATAATTCTTCATTATGAGAGGACACTATCTCTACATTAGGAAGCTCTTTCAATCCATCTCTAAGGTATTTACCTAATTCCTTTACTCTTCCTAACCACCTCTCCTTACCAATCATATTAAAAAAGTCTATTGAAGCTTCAAGTCCTACTCTAAGTGACGGATTACCTGTTCCTGACTGCTGTAAGCTAAATCCTTTATCATCTTTATTATCCCAGTTGTAGCTGGATAGAGTTGGCCATATGTCTTCTGATATTGATTTATCTAAGTATAATAGACCACTCCCAGGAGGAGAAAGAAACCACTTGTGTAGACTTGAGTAGTATGCATCACAATTTAAATCTTTGAGGTCAACATCTATCTGACCAATAGACTGAGCTCCGTCTATTACCGTAAATATTCCTCTTTCTCTAGCGAATGTACATATCTCTTTAACTGGCATCACAGTTCCATATACTGAAATTATATGGGGTATTGCTATTACCTTTGTATTCTTTGTTACCTGACCCAGAATAGAATCAATTATCTCATCCTTATCATTTGCAGGGACAGGCATGACTGCCTGCTTGTAAACAATCCCTTTCCTTTTTGCTAGTTGTTTCCATGCAGCATATCCCCCACCATGTTCTTGGTCTGTGTTTATAACTTCATCTCCCTTCTTTAAATTTAGACCGTGGGCAACAAAGTTCATTCCAAATGTAGCGTTTTGGATAAGGGACAACTCTTTAAAGTCACAGTTAAGGACTTTACCTAGTTTAGTTCTAATCTTTTCGTATGGATCATATCCAGCTAGTAAGTTTGGGCCTTCACCCTTATAATCTGTCTTCGCTCCATTTATTGAATTATTTCTCATATCTGAAATAACAGAATTAAGTACATAATTAGACTGNACACCTANCGTCCCATTATTNAANTATGTATCATTCTTATCAGTTGGAAAAAGGTTTCTGACCTCAGACCAGTACGTTTGTTCATTCTTATTATTTAAAAAATTAGAGATATCAGATAGAGAGGTAGAATCATTTGATTTATTTATAAAACCTAGTGCTGGTAATGTAGATACACCTAGTGCAGTTTTTTTTATAAAATTTCTTCTAGAATTTTTCATAATTTTAAATATAGTTATTTTTCATATGAATCATCATTTAATTCTCATACCTTCCTGGNGTGTANGGNGCACCTAGNGACTTCATCTTATCCTCAATACTTTTAACATTTTNAACTAACATATCCACTCTTGATTTAAGAGGNANAAACTCTTCTTTAGCTATCTTAAGACTATTAANATGNGTTCCTGTNGGCGATGCNGTAGAATANTTCTGCTCATTAGCAATAATACCTACCCTGGAAGATGGTGTAGGAATCTGCTGCATNTCGAGCCTCCTCTTCACGTTATCACCATAAAATAAGATATTAATATCTCTCAGGTCATCTTTCACCTTTTTCATCTGAGACGAGAGCTCTTCGATTGGCCTCTCAAGTCTTAANACAGCAACTTCAAAGTACTTGATCTTTTCACTAATCTCAGATAATATCCTAGAGTAAGAGCTAATCTCCCCTTGCAATGTTGCTACATCCCTCTGGAATATGATTTTGGCCTCTCTNTCTTCAGCAGGAAGNACNGTATTATCAAGAAGTNTNACAGTAAACTCTTTNGCATCTACNANTGGNGTNGACTCCCCGTCAACAAAGTAATCCATCTGAACNGTGTANGTACCNGGTTCGACCAGAGTACCTTCACTCACACCAGCAAAAGGGTTATAGAATGATGATGATGACAGGTTTATGGGATTAGTTACCTCGTACCTTAAGTCCCAATGGAATCTATTAAAACCTTTAGAAGGTGACTTAAATACTTTTTTAACTACTAGGCCATCAGAGTTTTTAACTGTAAATAATAGCTTGGCNTCATCCTCATCCATCTCNNCCTTGAGAGCATCATAATCAGGGTAGAANACATCTTTTTTGTCTTTAATNAAACNTTTTTCTTTTTCCTGCCTCTGGTCTCTTATCGACTTATAGTTTTTATCATAATAATAACTAATCATAGCCACTGGGTCTAGGTTATCTGCTGTGTAGAAATTATCTCCCTGAAAAGCTTTTCCTGGCAATCCTAAAGGTNATGCCTTCTCCCACATTATCGCATCCCTAGTAGGTAAAATCATCGCATTTTGTGATATACTCTTATTTTCTATGTTTCTAAGTAAAGAGTAGTCATCTAAGACGTAAAAACCTCTACCAAATGTCCCAAGAACAAGATCACTCATCTCTCTTTGTATCGCAATATCTCTGACAGCTATTGTTGGAAGCCCACTCGATAACTCTTTCCATGTCCCCCCATTATCAGGAGAGAAAAATGCNCCAAACTCTGTCCCACAAAATATAAGTCCAGGGTCTAGATGATCTTCCTCGATTGCGTANACACTGCCTCTNGACGGGAGGTTACTGCTGATCGATGACCAGGTATTACCCTTATCTTTTGTCATGAAGACATANGGCCTGAAGTCACCATACTTATGATGGTTAAATANAACATAGATTACATTTTCATTGTGTTGAGACGTATATACCGNATTNACATATGACTGAGAAGGTGCACCAGGAATGTTATCAANTTTCCTCCATGAATCACCTCCATTAGTTGTTATCTGCACAAGACCATCGTCTGTACCTATAACGATAAGGTNCTCGTCAAGTGTAGACTCAGAAAGTGCTACTATTGTACCATAAAGAGATGTCGAGCCATTCTTAGCCACAGCGTCCATACTCAGGACCCTGTCATATACTTTTAATTTATTTCTGTCAATCTTTCGTGATAAGTCATCGCTAATCACATCCCAGTTGTTTCCGTAATCATCTGACCTGAATACCTTATTAGCTGCGAAATATAATCTTCCTGACTTATGACTACTCACTGCGAGTGGTGCGTCCCAATTCCACTTGTAACCTAACTCTCCTTTTCTTGAGATNGGTTTAATTCCTACCTCTTCCCCACTTCTTTTATCGTACCTNACCAGCCAACCGTACTGNGACTGGGCATATACTATGTCTGGNTTTTCAGGGTCAACCTGTGACTCAAAACCATCACCTCCGTGTGTTATAAACCAATCCTGATTAGTGATACCGTGAGAATTATTAACTCTTGANGGTCCACCNATACTNAAGTTATCTTGNGTTCCACCATANATATTATAGAATGGGACATCATTNTCNACAGCNACTTTATAAAATTGAGTCACGGGAAGGTTNTTCTTAAANTCCCAGTTTTTAGCACCGTCAAAAGTCTCATAAATACCNCCATCACACCCNACTAGCCAGTGCNNATTNTTATTAGGGTTTATCCACATAGCGTGATTATCTACATGTTTAAAGTCTTCNCCNACATTTTTAAAGGTCTTACCNCCATCTTTTGTNACTGACATCCANGTGTCCATGAGATACACAGTACCNAGTTCAACCGGATCTGCAAANATCTCNTGGTAATAGTTACCNCTTGTCACTTTACCACTTTGCTTTNTCCAAGACTCTCCCATATCTANAGACTTATAGAAACCACCCTTCCTATCNGCAGCNTCNACAATAGCGTACAANACGTTATTATCAACTGGAGAGATGTCCATCCCAATTCTNCCTATNTCTACTGANGGNAGTCCTTTNTTAATTTTTTTCCATGAATTTCCAGCATCTGTTGACTTATAAATACCTGATCCTGGTCCACCACCAACATAAGTATACACGTGTCTTCTCCTCTGGTGAGCAGTTGCGTATAATACTNTAGAATCTTTTNGGTCCATNTGGATCTCATTAAAACCAGTATGCTCATCNATATTTAGTATCCTATTCCAGTTATTTCCACCGTCAACTGTCTTGTACACACCTCTTTCNCCACCGCTACTCCANAGNGGGCCATAAGCAGAGACATAGACAATNTCAGAATTATTTGGATCAACAATTATGTTNCCTATATGTTCAGAGGTCTTCAGACCTACATTTTTCCAAGATTTTCCAGCATCTGTTGACTTATACACACCNTCTCCATAAGCAACTGATCTCTGGTTATTATTCTCTCCAGTACCAACCCATACCGTATTTGAATTATTTGGGTCAATAGTAACTGAAGCGATAGAGTAAGAACTTTCATTGTCAAATACAGGGATATACTCAAGTCCCCAATTAGAAGTTTTCCACACACCACCAGAAGCAACTGCGACATAATATTCAAATGGATTATTCTTATTAACTGCTATATCAGAAACTCTTCCAGAAGTTAATGCGGGACCAACAGATCTCCACTTTAATGCATTAATT
>NZUF01000003.1 GCA_002696995.1 Flammeovirgaceae bacterium
AGTTGAACTTCATTTATCTTTTCTCCGTCAATAACACCTAAAGAAATTGCAACAAGTGGCATTAAATAAGTCACCATAGAGGCAAACACCGTGTCTTTTATTTTGATTAAGTTATAAAAAATAATTGTGGCAATAGATGTTCCTAAAACTCCAAGAATTAAAACATATCCTAATTCTACTTTATAAAAATCAAAATTGTTTAAATGATCATGAAAGGGTGATAAAAAAAACAATATATAAAGTGTTATAGGTAAAATAGAAACAATGGAAAAGCTCGTAATAGCAATAGGCTTTAAATGCTTTAAATGATACTTAACTAAATTAAGATTTATTCCATAAAGTAATGTTGCGGCAACAACAAATAAACCAAAAACATCAGCTGTGAATCCTCCTGATGAACCAGAAAATAAAATCAAAAGGAAGGTTCCTAAGAATCCAATAATTAATCCAATTATATTATTTTTTGTAGCTTTTAATTTATAGAATATTACACCTATAATTAAAGCAAAAAAAGGAGTCAATGATGTTAATACCCCAGATGTTGCACTATCTATTTTTGTTTGTGCTATAGGATATAAAAAATAAGGCAGAACATTTCCGACTATACCAGAGATAAAAAGAATAAAATAATCTTTTCTTTTAATTTCTTTTAATTTCTTTAAAAGAAAAGGCATCAAAACAAAAGAGGCTAAAGTTAATCTTAACGCGCCAATCTCAAACGGATCAAGCTTAAATAATGCTTTTTTTATAAGGAAAGGAGAACTCCCCCAGATAACGGCAAGAAGAATTAATAAACCCCAAGCAATTACATCTTTATTCTTCATACAACTGACCTCTCCTCTATGGAATTAAATTTATTTGAAATATCATTTAAGACATCTAGTGAATAATCTAATGACTCACTGAGAATTAATTTCATTCTATACTCTTTAAAATTTTCAATTGCTCTAAAGTAATTAGTGTAGTGTCTTCTCATCTCTATAAGACCGAGTTTTTCACCTTTCCATTTAATAGAAAACTCTAGGTGTTTCTTAACAACATTAATTCTTTCTTTTATGTCTGGTTTGTTTAAAAACTTTCCTTCCTTTAGAAAGTGTTTTATTTGATTGAAAACCCAGGGATTACCTATAGCAGCTCTGCCTATCATTATTCCATCAACACCATATTTCTCTTTATATTCTTTTGCTTTCTCTGGAGAATTTATATCTCCATTCCCAAAAATTGGTATTGTAATATTTGGATCGTTTTTAACTTGTGCGATATAATCCCAATTAGCTTCTCCCTTGTACATTTGTTTTCTAGTTCTTCCGTGAATTGTCAAGGCTTGTATTCCTACGTCTTGAAGTCTTTTAGCAACCTCTACAATTTTAATAGAATTATCATCCCACCCAAGTCTTGTTTTTACTGTTACAGGAATATTTACCTGCTTTACAATCTCAGCTGTCATCTTTTGCATTTTATCTAGATCCAGAAGTATTCCAGCTCCTGCACCTCTGCAAGCGACCTTCTTTACTGGGCAACCATAGTTAATATCTAGAATTTCAGGTTTAGCCTCTTCAGAAATAGAAGCTGCTTTTTTCATTGACTCAATATTATCTCCAAATATTTGAATACCAATAGGTCTTTCTGAATCATATATATCAAGTTTCTGGATGCTTTTTTCAGCGTCTCTTATAAGGCCCTCAGAAGATATAAACTCTGTATACATTAAGTCAGCACCATTTACTTTACAAACTGATCTAAAAGGGGGATCACTGACATCCTCCATAGGAGCAAGAAGTAATGGAAAATCACCTAATTCAATATTGCCTATCTTCATAAAAAGAAGTATTTTAACATTAAAATATTCCACAAATAAAAAAATAAATGAGCAAACACTTAAAGGAATTAATATTTATTATTTTATCGGTTTCTCCTTTATTTTTTATGAGTATAATCTCTAATATCCTAGAAACACCTTCAGACATGTCATACGAAGGAATTGACAGAAAGATGTTAATGATATCAAATGCTTTATTTTTATTGTTATTTCTAGTCCCATATTTTGTAATAAGGAATAATGTTAATTATAATTTAAGAATGAGGAAAATTGCATTTTACCCTTTGGTACTTGTTATGTTATCAACTGTTTTTTTTATAATTATNAATTCACCAATAATAGAATGGAATAAAGAAATCAATTTTCCTGAGTTTTTATCTTCTTTTGAACTCTGGGCCCAGGNGAAAGAGAAACAATTAGAAGCTGTTACTATACATCTAGTTTCTTTTGAAAATAATTTAGAATATTTAATAGGCATTCTTACAATAGCTATTATTCCAGGTTTTTGTGAAGAGTATTTTTTTAGAGGTGTTTTACAGAAAAACCTAAGTTTATTAATTAAAAATCATCACATTGCAATTTTTATAAGTGCATTTATTTTTAGTGCTTTTCATTTACAATTTTATGGGTTTTTCCCAAGATTATTACTAGGAGTTCTATTCGGCTACTTTTATTACTGGTCTGGTAGTTTAACTTATTCTGTGATTGCACACACTCTTAATAATTTTTTTAGTTTAACATTATTTTATGTTGCTAGCAAAGGTTTCTTTGGTGAGAATATTGAATTAGATATAAATTCATCTCCAGACATACCTTTACTTATAATAATTGGAGCTTTAATTATCTTCTCCTACCTGATTTTCTTACTTATAAGATCAACACAAAACACAAATGAATAAAAAAAATCTAAAAAANAGGATTATAACGGGTATGTTAGGGGGATCTCTATTATTATCTTCAACCTTAAATGAGTGGTCTTATCTTGTAGTATTTGTTATTATCATTTTTTTATCAACTAGAGAGTATTATAAAATTTTATCTGAAAACGGNTTTAACCCTAATTATAATNTAGGTATTTTTTTATCTGTAATTATTTTTATTTCTTCTTTTCTTTATGCTAGTAAAGAGAGCCTAATAGGTATTCATTTTGTTTTAGTTCCTATTTTACCATTAATATGTCTTTCTGCTTTGTATAGTTCAAATAATAAAGAAACCATATCAAATGTTTCAGTTACATTTTTTGGAATATTATATATATCCTTATCTATTTCTTTACTAAACTTTATTGTTTTTACAGATTTGGTATATAATTCTGTTTTTTTAATAGCTACTCTTTTATTTTTATGGACTAGTGAGTCTGCNGCATATTTAGGTGGATCACTTTTTGGNAGAAAAAAGCTTTTTGAATCAGTTTCTCCAATGAAAACATGGGAGGGTGTTCTTTTTGGATTAGTTGCTAATATTATTTTAGCTTATTTTATTTGGAAATATTTATTAATAAAAACNTTTATTTTTTGGCTTGGTTTTTCATCTGTTGTTTTAATTTCTGGTGTATTCGGAGATTTGTTTGAATCATTATTAAAAAGAAACTTTAATATGAAAGATAGTGGCAANAAGTTGCCTGGTCATGGTGGTTTCTTAGATAGGTTTGACAGTTTCTTTTTTGTAATACCCTATGTTTATTTTTACCTTAAAATTATAAATCAGCTAACTTAAAAATTGTACATTTACATAACAAAACCCAAAAAAAGATATGAGTTATAAAGAACCGGCTCCTATCATGCACGAAAAAGATCCTCTAGAATCAATGATGAAGAGGTTTCATGTGGCAGCTGANCATCTAAATCTTGATGAAGAAGTCTATAGTGTATTAAAGTCCTCTGTTAAAAAAATTATAGTATCTCTACCAATAACAATGGATAATGGTAAAATTANGGTCTTTGAGGGATATAGAGTAATTCATTCTAATATTTTAGGACCTTCAAAAGGTGGGTTGAGATTTGATCCCGGAGTTAATTTAAATGAGGTTACCGCTTTAGCAGCTTGGATGACATGGAAGTGTGCTGTNGTTGATATTCCTTATGGTGGAGCAAAAGGCGGNGTTTGTTGTAATCCTAGGAAGATGAGCCAGTCCGANCTNGAAAGACTTACNAGGGCATANACNCAAGCNATGCATGATGTTTTTGGACCGGATAAAGACATCCCAGCTCCTGATGTAGGAACAGGACCAGATCAAATGGCCTGGTTAATGGATGAATATTCAAGAGCGAGAGGTACAACTGTTAATGCAGTTGTTACTGGGAAACCAATTATATTAGGAGGATCAGTGGGAAGAATTGAGGCAACAGGAAGAGGGGTAATGGTAGCAACNTTAGCTGCTTTAACAAAAATAAAAATTAATCCATTTAAAGCAACGNTAGCAGTTCAGGGGTTTGGAAATGTTGGATCGTGGGCATCACATTTATTAAAAGAAAGAGGCTGTAANGTTGTAGCANTATCAGATATTTCTGGGGGATACTATAATNACAAAGGTATAGATATTGGTAGTGCTATTACTTATAGAAATGAAAACAANGGTACTCTTGAAAATTTTGNTGGAGGAAAGAAGATTTCAAATGAAGAATTATTATCTCTTGATGTTGATGTNTTAATTCCCGCTGCATTAGAAAACGCTATAACTGATAAAAACGCAGAAAATATAAAGGCAAAATTAATTGTTGAGGGGGCAAATGGTCCAACNTCTCATGAGGCTGATTCGATNCTTCAAAAAAAGGGGATTGTTGCNGTACCNGATATTTTAGCAAACGCNGGTGGNGTTATTGTTTCTTATTTTGAATGGGTACAAAATAGGCTTGGATTTAAATGGACNAAAAACAGAGTCTATAGAAGAAGTGATTCTATTATAAAACAAGCTTTTAATAATGTTTTNTCAATTTCAAAAAAACACAAAGTATCTTTAAGAACAGCTGCTTATATTGCAGCTATTGATAAGGTCTCTAGAACATACAAATACAGAGACGGTTCATTTACTTTTCAAAAAAATGGTGAAGATTCATAAGGAGGGTCGGGGTTTTTTATTAAAGCTATTCATTTTTCTTTCGATTATGAATGTTGTGTTTTTTTACTTTTATAATACGTCTTTATATTCGACACTAATTTTATTTATTTCATCCTTAACGTTTCTTTTTTTTCTTCAATTTTTTAGAAACCCTAAAATCATTAAAACTATTGATAAAAACCTTATTATTTCTCCCGCNAATGGAGAAGTTGTTCACATAGGAGAAGTTTTTGAGGAAGAGTATTANAAAGAAAAAAGGCTATTGATATCAATCTTTATGTCTCCCTTAGATGTTCATATAAATAGAAATCCAATTTCAGGTATAGTTAAATATTATAAGTACCATAAGGGAAAATATCTGGTTGCGTGGCACCCAAAGTCTAGCACAAAAAATGAGAGAACGACAACCGTTATAGCTAACAATAAAATTTCAATTTTAGTCAGACAAATTGCAGGATTAGTTGCGAGAAGGATAATAAATTATTCCACTATTGGGAAGAAAGTTAGCCAGTCAAATCAATTAGGTTTTATTAAGTTTGGCTCTAGAGCAGATATTTTTTTACCATTAGGTTTTAAACCTAATATCCAACTTAAACAAAAAACAAAAGCAGGAGTTACAGTACTAGGAAAATTAAATTAGACTCTTTTGAATTATAGACACTATTTTTTCTAAGTGTTTTTTATCAGTTTCGCTGAAAGTATATAATTCATCACTATCAACATCTAAAACTCCAAAAACTTTATTCTTATTATTAAATACAGGAACTACAATTTCTGATTTTGATAAAGAACTACAGGCTATATGTCCAGGGAATTTTTCTACATCTGGAACAATAATAGTTTTTTTATCTTTCCATGCTGCTCCACATACACCTTCACCTTTTCTGATTCTAAAACAAGCAACTGGACCCTGAAATGGACCGAGCACAAGTTCATTATCTTCAACTATATAAAAACCAATCCAAAGCCATTTGAAAGTTTGAGACAAAGCAGCAGTAACATTTGATAGTATAGCAGTAATATTTTGTTCACCTTCAATTAATGAAGCTAACTGTTTCTCAAGATTAATATATTTTTTTTCTATATCATTTTCTAAAGGGGTATTGAAATCATGCATTTCTAGTAATTTTAAAAAGTTTGTCTTCGCCTATTTTTTCATAGGTATTTTTTTTGATATTTGGAGCCTTGATTCCTTTAGAAAATTTCAATTGAGATTTGAAAATCCTTGCTTCATCCCACAGGTTCTTTTCTATAATTTTATTTAATGTAAAGCCACCACCCTCAACTAGTAAACTATAAATTCCTCTCTTATAAAGATCATAACATATATTTTCTAATTTAAATGGGCTTATTTTTATAAAATGTTTTTGACCTTGGGTTTTATTTAGCATGTTATTATAAATAAGAGAAATTGATGGATCATTTAATATATTTGTTTTCTCTTCCAGCTTGTTATAAGGGTCAAGTATAACCCTTATTGGATCTCTCCCTTCCCATAGTCTAACATTAAGACGCGAATTATCCTTATTAGCTGTATTGACACCAATTAAAATTCCTGTCTCCTCAGATCTCCACTTATGCACTAAAGTCCTTGAAGCTTTACAAGATATCCATTTAGAACTTCCATCTTCCTTTGCAATAAAACCATCAGATGTTTCAGCCCATTTAAGGATAATATATGGTCTTTTTTTTTCTTGGTTTATAAAAAACCTTTTATTAAGTATTTTACCTTCTTTTTCAAGAACCCCTGAAATAACATTTATTTTATTATTTCTTAGTTTTTTTATCCCTTTACCATTAACAAGGGGGTTTGGATCTGTATTAGAAATAATAACTTCTTTTGGTTTATATTCTATTAATTTATCTGTGCAAGGAGGAGTCTTTCCAAAATGTGTACAGGGTTCCAGGCTTATATATACAGATGCTCCTTCAATGTCATTTTTATTGATCACGTTATTTATAGCATTTATTTCTGCGTGTGCACCTCCAAACTTTTTATGATATCCCTCACCGATTATCTCATTCTCTTTAACAATTACACATCCAACCATAGGGTTTGGGAAGACTTCCCCCATTCCTTTATTAGCAAGATAAAGTGATCTTCTAATGAATTTCTTGTGTTTATTTTCCATATTTATATCTATGCCTGATATAGAATCTAATTCAATTTATAATGAATTACTTAACAAAGTAAATTATTATTCTGGTAATGATATAAAAAACATTTCTCTAAAATATCTATATCAAAAATTTAATTTAACAAACTCAGATTTAATACTAAATAAAAAGTTAGAATGGAATAGTAAAGTTAAAAGATCATTCTATGATGATCTTGACAAAATAAATAATGGTGTTCCTATTCAGTATATAACAAATTCACAATTTTTTTATGATGAGAATTTTTATGTTGATAATAATGTTTTAATACCTAGACCTGAAACTGAGGAATTGGTAAGTCATATTATAAAACGTGAAAGAGATAATAAGAAAAAAAACATTTTAGATATAGGTACTGGATCAGGCTGTATTGCAATAACATTATATAAACATTTAAATGCTCATGTTTTTGGGATTGACTTATCTAAAGGGGCTATCAAAATAGCTAATACAAATAACAGATTAGTTGATAATAAAGTTAGGTTTATTAGCGAGAGTATTGAAGAATACACACCTGAAACTAAATTTGATGTGATTGTTAGTAGCCCTCCTTATATTTATTCTGAAGATAAAAATAAGGTTGAGAGTAATGTTTTAAATTATGAGCCTCATGAAGCTCTTTTTGTTTCAAAAGATCCTTTATATTTTTATAAAAAGATATTAAAATTTTCTAGAAGGTATTTAAATCAAAATGGAAACATATATTTTGAGATTAATGATAAATATGAGAGTGAATTGGAATTGCTTTTTTCCGAATTGGAATGCAAATTCATCAAGGATATTTATGGAAAGAAAAGGTTTTTATTTGTTTCTATAACTTAACGTCCCTTTACCTATTTTAAAAACAAAGACAGATCTATATTTTTTCAAGTAATCCCTAACTTCTTCTTGAAGCAATAAAATAATATCTTTATAATCCCCGTAAACAATAGAACTTAATCCATTCGATTCGATAACAAGACCTTCCTTTTTAGAGATATCACTTAAAAATTTTTTAACTATTTTTTTATATTCTTCCTCTTTATTTTTTTGTAATAAAGGGTATATACTTATCTCTAAAGTTGCTCTCATTTTAAATTTTAAAATTAATAGTTAACATATAATTTCTTACAGCTTGTGGATAATAATAGTTTTCTCTTACCTCATAGTCTAACCCACCGTAATAGCCAAAGGTATATCCATTATTAGAATACATTTCATTAAAAATATTATTTATTGAAAATTTAAAATATAAGTTTTTAAAAAAGTAATTATTCAAATTAATATTTAGCTCAAGGTCATTTATTAAAAAAGAATCAATTAATCTTTTTGAATTTGAAGTGTTATCTAAATACTGCTTTCCTACAAATTTAGATTTGAAGGTTAGACTAAATGGCTTTTTAAAAGTCCAACTTATTAAGTTGTTTACTATTATATTAGGTGAAAAAGAGATGTCAGTTTTTTTATATTTATTAATTACTGTATTGAATTCACTAAAGTCACTTCCATAATCATATAAGTATTCATTGAAATTAAAAACATAGCTTTTAGATAATGTTAAAGATGAGTTTATCTTGATTGACTGAGTGTTTATTATATTAGATATCTCAATCCCATATCTTCTGCTTTTTTTAACATTTGTTCTAACATTAGCACCAACATCATTAATCTCTCCTGTGGTTATAAGTTGATTATTATATTCCATCCAGAAAAAGTTTGTTATAAGGGCACCTCTTTTATAATTAAAATTTTTCCCTAACTCTATATCGTATAAGGTCTCGTGTTTTGGTGTTTCATTAGAGTCAATAAAATCACTTCTTACAGGTTCTCTATTTGCCACCGAAAAAGAACCATATAAACCAAATTTTTTACTTAACTGATTTGTGATCCCAATTTTAGGATTAAAAAAAACATTTTTAGAATCAATTTTAATTTTTGATTTGTCATTGTCTGTACCGTTACTCTTATGTGAATATCTTCTTAATTGCAATTCAGTAAAGAGCTCTGTTTTATTAGAAATCTTTAGATTATATTTTGTGAAAATATTTTTATCTTTTTTAATTGATCCAGAAAAATAATAAGGGTCTGTAAAGAAGATATCAGATGAACCTGACGAAACAATTTCTCCAAAATGATCTCCATCATACTCATTTAATGCTCCTCCAATATTTAAAGAACTATTATTAAACTCTTTTAGAAAGGAATATGTTATTCCATAGAAATGATTTTTTAACCACCTTCTTCTAACTAGGTCTGTTGCCTTGTCTTCTACACCTTCATAATAGTTTATTAAGTTATCATCTTCTCTATATTGTTCGTAATAACCTCTTCCAAAAGTATAATGAAATGCAAGGTGTAGGTTTGTGTTTTCTGAAAAACTATGATTTATATGTGTCTGATAGTGGTCTTGCTGGTAATTATCAGTCTCATTATCATAAGTATAATAATTGAAGGTTCTGCCGGCTTCTAATAAGTTTTTAGCTTGGAAATTAGTATATCCATTATTATTAATAACCTGATTCATTCCTCCTATATCGTTTGATAATCTTGATTCTGGTGTCCCCCACCATGATTGATATGTTTTTTCTTTTCCTGAAAAATTTATAAAATCAATTGATGTGTTTTTGGAATAATAACTAGCTGAGGCATAATATGATTTTAAGTCTGAAAATGCTCTATCAATATATCCATCAGAGGTTATTTTTGAAAGTCTTAAGTTAAAGTTCAAAGCATTGTTTATAAGCCCCGAGTTTATTTCAAATGAATTTTTAAAAGTTTTAAATGATCCCGCGGAAGAAGAATAATTTATTATAAATTTTTCTGATAAATTTCCAGTCTTAACGCTGACTGTTCCACCAAAAGCTCCACCTCCATTTGTTGACGANCCTACACCTCTTTGAACTTGTATACTGCTAGAAGATGAAGCTAGGTCTGGCATGTTTACCCAGAATACACCATGAGACTCTGAGTCATTATAAGGAATTCCATTTATTGTAACATTTATNCTAGTGGCATCACTTCCCCTTATTCTAATCCCTGTATATCCAACCCCATTTCCTGCATCAGATGTCGAATAAGCCGAAGGTGTTGACTGAATTAAAAAAGGAATATCTCTGCCAATATTGTTTTCCTCAATAAAATTTCTTGAGATATTTGAGAAGGCAAAAGGACTGTTTTCTTTAACTCTAGTTGAGGTAACTTTAATTTCGTCACTTAACAATATGCCATCTTCAAGTACTACTTCATAATATTTTTTTTCTTTTGACTTTATTGTAATCTCCTTTGTTATATATCCCACATGAGATATGGATATTTTAAAGTTTTCTGAAGGACTTTTTATATAAAAATCACCTTTAAGATTAGCATATAACACCTCTTTAGTGGAAGAGATATAAATATTTGCACTGGGTATAATATTTCCTTTTGAATCCTTAATGTTGCCTTCTATATGGTCTTGACAAAAGGCAGTAAAACTTACATAAACAAAAAAAAGTATCCTCATAACATAAAATTTTAANTATGGGGACTTGAAAAAGAATAATATAATGTTTTATCTTTTCTACGCCAGCATTACCTGGATCAGTTTTAAGAGTATNATCTCAGCCCTTATTTTTAAGGCACCCCNTTTGAACAAAAGTAATTAATAATTATTAATAATTTTTAGAGCAGAANTTATTCTTTTGGAAACAGAACCTTTCATAATAAAATAATTTATTTTTTTTTCTTTCATGACAGATTTAAACTCTTCATATATGCTNTCTCTATTGTATTGATTCTCTCTCAATTTATCATATTCCCAAGGAATATCTGGTTTACATAATAAGTAAAAGTCAAACTCTTCTTTACTTGATAAATCTAATATTTTTTCATCTATNTTATTAAATCTTATTTTGCTCCAAAGTTCAATNTCTAAGACACANGTATCGGCAATTAAATACTNTCCTCCTCTCTCTATTCCCTTCNTAATTAATTTATNTTGTTCTTTCGCAATTNTTTTAAGATCTGAAACATCATAATATGTTTTCTTTTNTAAATATTTTCTNGAATGCTCTTCACAAACTTCACATTCTAACTTTTGAGAAAGAGATAAAGCCAAAGTGCTTTTTCCTGAAGACTCAGGTCCAACTATGCTAATCTTTATCATTTTCTAAACTTCTTTTCCACTCAAAATATCCTGATATAGCTAAAATTAGAAAAATAAAATATTGGACACTAGTAATATAAAGACCTTTATATATGAAAAGAGGGATNTATATAATATCTGCTAAAATCCAAAANATCCAGTTCTCTAATTTTCTTCTCGCAAGAAGTAACATAGCAGTTAAACTAAGTGCTGTAGTTATACTATCTAAAAAAACAACATCACTATCTGTCATTTTAAGAATGAATAATAAAATGACAAAAAAGACAATAAATAAGATCAGATAAATTCCATTTTCAGATTTTTTATTTCTTGAAATGTTTTTTTTGATTTCAGTGTTTTTAGATGTCCATAATACCCAACCATAAACACTCATTANAAAGTAATATAAGTTTATACCAGCTTCAGCATATATTTTATTCTCATATGTTATGTAAACATAAATTAAGACACTAACGATACCGGTTGGAAAAACAAGCATNTTATTTTTCNTTGCNAACCACACACTCAAGACCCCAAAAAGGGAAGCAANTATTTCAAGAATTGACATTTAATAATATAAAAAGAATTTTTTAACTCAATTATAATGCATTAGTTTTGCTTGGCAAATAGTTAAATCTCTTATTTGTCATGAAAAACAACACATTATTCCAACACGAAGCACTAACATTTGATGATGTGCTNTTAGTTCCATCATACTCAGAAATAATTCCAGCTGATACAGACGTGAGGTCTTTAATAACTAGAAACATTAANGTTAATATACCTGTTGTTTCTGCTTCTATGGATACNGTTACTGAATCAAAGTTAGCTATTGCTATTGCTCTGAAAGGAGGGATGGGTATCGTTCATAAAAACATGAGCGTTGATAAACAAGCTAATGAGGTGAGACGAGTGAAAAGGTCACAAAGTGGTATGATTAAAGACCCTATAACAATGAATAAAAACTCTAATGTTCAAGACGCATTATCGATAATGAAAAAACATCAAATAGGAGGTATTCCAATTATTAATTCAAAAAATGAATTAATTGGAATAGTAACAAATAGAGATTTGAGATTTCAAAAAGACAACTCTACTGAGATATCTAAGATTATGACAAAGAAGCTCATAACAGCAAAGATTGGAATTAGTCTTGATAGTGCTGAAAAAATTTTAAAGAAACATAAGATAGAAAAACTCCCAATTGTTGAAGGCAAAAAGTTTGTAGGATTAATAACGTATAAAGATATTTTAAAAAGTAAATCAATGCCAGATGCTTGTAAAGATCAGCTAGGAAGATTAAGGGTTGGCGCTGCAATTGGTGTTTCAGATGATTGGGAAGAAAGGTTAGAAAAGTTAATTAATTCTAGTGTTGATATAATATCTATTGATACAGCCCATGCACACTCTAAGTCAGTTTTAGAACTTCTTAAAAAAATTAAGAAAAATTACTCAGTTGATGTTGTTGTGGGTAATATAGCAACGGGTGAAGCTGCAAAAACACTTGTTGATTTTGGGGCAGATGCAGTTAAGGTAGGTGTGGGTCCAGGTAGTATTTGTACAACAAGAATTATAGCTGGGGTAGGGATGCCTCAACTATCAGCGATACATAATGTTTCTAATAAAATTAAGGGATCNGGCGTCCCTGTTATNGCAGACGGNGGCATAAGGTTTTCTGGAGATGTTGTAAAGGCCTTGGCTGCTGGTGCAAACTCTGTTATGGTAGGTTCTTTATTGGCTGGAACAGAAGAAACTCCNGGTGAGATAATTTTATATGAAGGAAGAAAATATAAAGCTTACAGGGGTATGGGGTCAGTTGAGGCAATGGAGGCAGGGACTAAAGACAGATATTTCCAACAAAACGAAGATAACCCTAAAAAATTGGTTCCAGAGGGAATTGTGGGAAGGGTTCCTTATAAAGGGGATGTGTCAGAGGTTATTTATCAATTAACTGGAGGCTTGAGAGCTGGTATGGGTTATGTAGGAGCAAAAAATATTTCCAAACTACAAGAAGCTAATTTTGTAAGAATAACAAATGCTGGGTCAATTGAAGGTCACCCCCATGATGTCTTTATTACAAGAGAGTCTCCCAATTATTCAAAGAAATAATTTATTCTTTCTTACTTTTGAAGGATGGCANTAAGAATTAACCCCAATTTTTATTTAATAACAGGATCTTTATTTTGGGTTCTCTATTCTTTTTTTCATATAATANTTCTCTTTGAAGATCAAACTTATTACTCTCCAACATACAGACTTATTTATCTTATTTTNTTGGGTTCATTCGTNTTCACTTTTTATAAATACTATGATTTAGTTTTCCCTAAGATTAGTAGAAAGGTAATTTTTACTAATTTCTTTAAACTTTTTATTTATAGCGTAAAAGCAATTTTTCCTGTTATATTAATATACATATTATATTTATTTAAGATTGGAGATAATTTTATTTACTCCCCTATATTTTCCAATTTCATCAATGAACTTGTCACGGGGNTTTCTCTGTTATTCCTTATTNTAAATTTTATTTTTTTTAAAAGACTCATACTTTTTGAAGCTACCCCAATTATGAAATCTATTTTCTNGCTTTTTCANTATGGGGCAATAATTATTTTTCTTTTTGATATAATTTNTAATTTTTATCCTTCTCCTTTCTACCAGTATTTTCTTGGGTTATTATTTATGGTAGGAGCAATTTTATTTTTTAATCAGAAATGGATTGCCTATTTGCACTTTGATCAGAAATGGAAAACTATACTTATATGTTTTTTNCTNTTAGGTTCTAATATACTNATATATCAGTTTTTTTCTNTAAACAATCAGTTCTTTACTCCTTATTTTGATATTCAAAGTTTACTTTTTTTTATATTATTAATTGCTTTTAATTTTAGTTATATATCTATATCNGTTCTCATAAACTTATTTAATTTGCCTACTTCTCCTGTTTTTGATGACATTGAAAACGAAAGGTATATTGCAAGAAAAGTACAAGAAAATTTAATTCCAAATTCACTTCCTAACTCTAAAAAATTAAAAATAACATCATCGTACATGCCACACTATGCTTTGGGGGGNGATTATTATGATTANATTTCTTTAGGGGAAGGTAAATTTTTAATTTGTATAGCAGATGTTTCAGGAAAAGGAATTCCTGCNGCTTTATTAATGTCTAATGTTCAGGCTTCNCTNAGAACAATGGTAAGACACTCTTCAAATCTGAAAAAAATTGTTGAGGAATTAAATTTCCAAATAAATTTAAGAGGCTTAAGCGAAAGATTTGTTAGTATTTTTATAGCTATCTATGATTATAAATCTCAAGTATTAGAATATGTGAACTGTGGGCATCCCCACCCAATAATTTATTATGATAAAAAAGTAGAAACTCTTGATAAGGGGTCTACAGTTTTAGGAATGTTTTCGGAGTTGCCTAANTTTGACGTTTCCAAGNTTAAAATAAAAAATGATTTTAACGTTTTCTGTTATACTGATGGTCTNACAGAAACACAAAATGATTTTGGTGAATTTTATGGCTCAAAAAGATTATTAAAGCTTTTCTCAGANACAAAAAAGAANCCNCAAAAGTTTATTAAGTTAGTGATAGATGATCTTAATAATTTTAGAGGAAATAATTTAACTGATGATGATATAACTCTGTTGATGACCAAAGTTAAAAATGGATAATAAAATATTAATATTTTTTATAGCACTTTTAAGTTCTTGTGATTTGATTATAAGTCAAGACCAAGGTAAAAACGGAATAATTGCAAAAGTTGGGGACGCTTATTTATATGATGATGATATTATTTATAATCCATCTCTTGGTGACAGCACAGTTATTTATAATAGTCAAATTAATTCCTGGATAACAAAACAACTTATATTAAATTCAGCTTTTCAGAACGAGAAGGTTATGAGTCAAATAGAAAGAAAAGTAGAAGATTACAAAGAGAGTTTAATGCTATTTGAATTTGAAAAATATCTATACGCTAATTCAATGGATATTAAAATTTCAGAAGATCAAATATCGAATTATTATAATGAAAATAAAGATGATTTTATTTTGCCTTTTAATTTAATTAAAACCATATACGCCAAGTTACCTCTTGACGCTCCATCTATAAATAACTTTAGAAATAATTTAAGAAAATACCCTAAATCTGATACTTCTGAAGTTATTTCTTATTGTTTTCAGTTTGCAGAAAAATCTTTTCTAGAGGACTCAACTTGGATCAAATTCGATGATATCATTTTAAATATTCCTTTTCCTAGAGATTTAGACAAATCAAATTTTCTTAAATCAAGAACTTTTTATGAAATAAGAGAAGATGATTATATTCATTTTCTAAGGATATTAGACAAAAAATTAATTGGTGATTATTCTCCTCTTAACTTTGAAGAAGATATAATTAATACAATCTTATTAAATAATAGAAAACAAGAATTATTTGATAACTTGCGTGATAGTATTTTTAACAACTCTGTGAGAGGTGTAGATTATGAAATATATTAAACTAACATATCTCTTTTTTTTATTTATTATTTGTTCATATTCTTTCAAGGGTATTTCCCAAGAAAGTACTGGCGTAGTAGTTGATGAAATAATAGTTAGGGTTGATGATTATATTGTGTTAAGATCAGAATTGGAAAGCACATACTTAGATATACTTTCCAGAGGAGAAAGAATTTCAGGAAATACAAAATGTGCTGTATTAAAAGATTTAATTACAAACAAGCTATTGGTTGCTAAAGCAGAAATTGATTCTGTTTTAGTAGAGGACGGTCAGGTTGATCAAGAATTAAATTCTAGAATGGCTCTTATCATAAATCAGGTTGGCTCCGAAGATGAAATTGAAAAATATTATAATAAAACAATAGCTGAGTTTAAGAAAGAGCTTTTTGACGATATTAAAGAACAGCTAATTGTGAGAAAAATGCGACAAGAAATTTTAGCTGATGTTGTTGTAAGTCCTGAAGAGGTAAAAGATTTTTATGAGAGTGTTCCAAGTGATAGTTTGCCTTACTTCTCAACTCAAGTTAAAGTTTCTCAAATTGTTAAAGTTCCTGAGGTTGGTAAAGAGCAAAAAGACAAAACAAGAGGAGAGTTACTTAAAATTCGAGATAAAATATTAAATGGAGAAAGTTTTGAAATATTAGCTACTCTTAATAGTCAGGACCCAGGAAGTGCACAGAACGGAGGAAATTTAGGTTTTGTCGGAAGAGGATCATTTCAGCCTGAGTTTGAAGCTGCTGTATTTAAACTAAAGGAAGGGGAGATCTCAATGCCAATTGAGACAGAATTCGGGTTTCACTTGATTCAATTAGTAGAAAAAAGAGGAAATTTATTTAATTCTAGACATATTCTTTTACAACCTGAGTTTTCAGAAACAGATATTCAGAGAACTAAAGATTTTTTAGATAGTCTCAAGGCTTTAGCCTACTCTGATTCAGTAAGCTTTGAAGAGTTGGCTCGAGAATATTCTGACGATAAATTTACCTCATCATTTGGTGGATACTTTACTGACGCAATGGGTTCAGAAAATGTCCTTGTTGAAGAGCTTGACCCTGTAATATTTTTTACTATAGATACCATGGATGTTAGCCAGATATCCGTTCCTTTTGAGAGCAGAACTGACGATGGTAAAATTGCTTATAAGTTAATTTTCTTTAAAGAAAAAATTCCCCCTCATCTAGGTAATCTAGAAGAGGATTATCAAAGGTTTAGAAATTTTACCTTAAATAGGAAGCAAGGAATTGAGTTAGATAAGTGGTTTGAGAAGGCAAGAAAGGAAGTTTTTATTAATGTTGATCCAGAGTACAATTCCTGTAATATTATTAACTAATGAAATTCTATTTCATCTTATTGTTATTATATATTAGTAATAACATTTTTTCACAAGATCTTAATTTTAAACAAATTAAAGAGTGGAATAATTCGGACTATTTTGCTGAGACAATGTTTGAAAACTATTGGAGTGTAAACCAAAGTGGAAAATTTTTTATTAAGGCTACTCANTCTGAATTAGGAGAGGTGCTTTATTATAAAGAAGANACACCTTTAAATGTAGCCAATTCTTTTGAGGTAAGGCTTTTAGACAAAAAAATGATGATGGATATTCGAAGCGAAATTCTTGAGGAATGTGGTTTTCTAAGAAGGTTTAAGCTTAAGGAAAATGTATATTCTTTCTATGATTGTAAAGACAAGAAATACATTGGGATTATTGGCATTGGTATCATTTCTGATCAAAACGGAGATGAAATTTATTCTATTCTAAATAAAGAGTCTTTCATAAATTAGAGTCTGCTGATGCTATACAGAATATCCCGTCTTGGATTGTCACATTCGAAAATGTTATGATATCACCAGAAGCACTATCACCTGTCTCTAGTTCTAAGAAAT
>NZUF01000030.1 GCA_002696995.1 Flammeovirgaceae bacterium
CCGTATTCTGCTTTTTATGATGGTTTTATAGGAAAGATTCCTGGTGACAATAATAGCTATAATGGAGTATTAGGAGATAAATATCCTGGTTATTCTTTTATTCAAACTTCTCATGATTTTTCTAAAAAACTAGATGAGTTTGAAGTAGGTGATAAAAGTAGGGTTTTGGCATTTATAGACTCAAACGATGAATTAATAAAGCAAATAATTTATAACATTTATTTTGAAAAAGTTGATGATGATAGGGTATGGAAAATCTCTGATGTCGAAAAAGAAATAACATGTAGGTTTGGGAAAGACAAATTTGGTAAATGTGTAGATAAGGTTGATAAATCTATTAATACTATCATTGAATATATTGGAAGTTGGGATCGTAAAATAAGTAAAGAAAAAATAGATTGGGATTGGGCAACATGGGGTTTAAATTCTGGTTTTAGGTCTAAATATCTCATAGCAAATGCTGTTTTTAATGAGAATCTAATTATTTTTTTAGAAAGAATTTTCGATTCTAAAGTCTTCCTATCCGGACCACATGAAAAGGGAATGAATTTTAATTCTTCGAATGAATTCGGAAGATATAATCCTGAGTTTATTAAAAAATTAATTACTTCAGCAGAAGAAATTTTAAGTAATCCTTTCTACTTAAATTTAATTAGACCTATATATAAAAACCATCTAGAAGATATGGTAATCACATATCAGGCTACCTCTGAATTATTTAAAATACATAAAGAATATTTTGGACAATATCTTAATGAAGCTAAAAAAATTTATCTTATCTCACTTGAAACCGGTAATCAAGATTTATTACCGAAAGATAATTTTGCTGTTCAAACAGTTTTTGGGGATTGGACCTTTGAATCCGATGTCAGTGAAGAGGCAGGAATTGAAATTCCAGATTATGATTATGATAACTTAAATGTTTCTAATTATTATACATCTTTAAATTTTTGGGGGAGAAGAAATATAGATGGAACTGATGAACTTTTTTCAGAACTTCTAGAACTAGTGATTGAAAAAATTTCTGATGATAAAGTTGATATATCTAATGCCACTATTAAGGAAGATAAGGTTGATATCTCTGGTAGAAAATTTAAGAGAGGTCAATACAAAGTGTTTTTAAAAGAGATTGATGAACAAGCTGCTTCCGGGGCTCAAAATAAAAATGATTATGTAAATATTACTGAAATTATACTGAATATATCTGATGATATAAATGGTATTTATTCTTATACTTCCTGGGGATATGATAGCCAGAGCTGTGAGTTTTCTAGTGGTGAAATAAAGAATGAAAATACAATTGGATTTACTTTAGAATGTTTAAGTGAAGGAAATAAATATGATGCAGGCTCTTATACTATTGGAATTATTGATGAAGGTACCTTAAGATGGAAAAGCGATGACGGAAGTTTTGAAAAAGTTTTTAATTATACATTTATTCCAATAGAATAATTTACTCCCTGTCCTTTGAGTCAATTATAATAGTTGTAGGCCCATCATTGATTAGACTAACTTTCATGTCGCCCCCAAACTCTCCTGTCTGAATTCCCTTACCCAGAGACTTCTCTAATATTTTAATAAATTTCATGTACATGACATTTGCAAAATCTGGCTTTGCTGCCTTAATGAAAGAAGGACGATTCCCTTTCTTAGTTGACCCGTGGAGAGTGAACTGACTGATAAGAAGAATATCTCCACCTACGTCCTGGACACTTCTATTCATCTTCCCTTCATCATCATTAAATATTCTGAGATTGATAATTTTTTTTGTCATCCACTCAAGATCAGTATCATTATCTTCATCAATAAAGCTTACAAGAACCATGAGGCCCTCCTTAATTTCACCAATTACCTCTCCTGAGACCTTGACATTTGACTGACTTACCCTCTGGACAACAACTCTCATTTTATTACTAATTTATCCATCATCTCATTTACTGACATATTTGTTAAATTCTCCATATCTAGGAAGGAGTTTAATATATCATCTGATTGGTTTCTAGGGTAATAACTTTTTATTGCATTCTTAAATTTGTCAATGAGAAGAGGAATCCCCTCTTCTCTCCTATTCCTGTGTCCTACCGGATACTCAACAGTTATTTTCTCTGACTTTGACCCATCATCAAAAACTAGAGTGATACTATTGGCGATTGATCTTTTACTTGGGTCTAGGTAGTCACTAGAAAATTTTGGGTTTTCACTGATTACCATCTTTTCTCTCAACGAATCAATCATCGGATTACTCGCAATTTCATCTTGGTAATGTTTAGCCTCAACCTTTCCATATATCAATGCTATAGCTATCATATACTGTAGGCAGTGGTCTCTGTCAGCATAATTATGTAGTGGTCCGGTCTTAGATATAATTCTTACTGCAGGCTCCTGAGTCTCCACATCAATACTTGATATTTTGTCAAGCTTTTTCCCATACTTTTCATGTAGAGATATTCCAGCCTCAACAGCAGTCTGTGCATGAAACTCTGCAGGAAAAGAAATTTTAAATAAAATATTTTCCATTACATAAGTACCGTACTCTTGACTTCTTTTAATTGGTTTACTTTTAAAACTTACATCACTAAACCCCCATGTTTTTGCTGAGAGAGCACCTCTGTATCCACCTTCACCTCTTGTGGTAAGCCAAGCAAGATGAACTGCTCTGGAAGTTGCGTCTCCCGCAGCCCACGACTTTCTACTTCCCGTATTAGGGGCGTGTCTGTATGTTCTTAGGCTACTTCCATCTACCCAGGCNTNGGAAATAGTATTACATACATCATCAAAATCACCGCCAAGAAGGTATGATGACAGAGCGCTCGACGCTACCCTGACAAGCAATACATGATCAAGTCCTACTTTATTGAAGCTATTATCAAGAGCTAAGACTCCCTGGATCTCATGAGCTTTAATTGTGTGTTCTAGTAACTCTNATACTTTAATTGGGTCTTGACCTTTTTTAATTTTCTTTAAGCTTAAAAAATCAGTAAGTGGAAGAGTTGCACCCAAGTTGTCTGAAGGATGACCCCACTCCTGGGCTAACCATGTGTCATTAAAATCTAGCCATCTAATTATACAGCCTGTATTCCAAGCAGCTCTTATCGGATCCAGTGTATANTTTGTTCCAAAAACTCTTGCTCCACCATCTATATTAGATCCACCAAAGACCGGACCTAATAAGTTTTTACATGATTCATTTTTTAGGGCTAGTATCCCACAGGCTATACTATCNAAAAGTACGTAGTATGCTGTTTGCCTTGAAAGGTCTGAAAAACTTGAGAAGTTTACTGTATAGTCTGCAATCTCTTTTATCTCTTTGTCATAATCAGAAATAAAATTTTCTGAAACCTCATTTTTCATATTAATCTCTTTCGTTTATTGGAACAAAATCAAGTGGTTCACTACCAACATATTTTGCTCCTGGCCTTATTAGTTTATTATCTGATCTCTGCTCAATAATATGTGCTGCCCAACCCGATACTCTTGAACATACAAAAATNGGAGTGAAAAGCTTAGTAGGTATATCCATAAAGTTGTAAGCTGAGGCATGGAAAAAGTCNGCATTGGCAAAAAGACCTTTCTCCTCTTTCATGATTCTCTCAATTCTAGATGATATATCATAAAGTTTTTCATTAGGTCTCCCCACTGATAGTTTTTTTGACCACTTCTTTATTATATCATTTCTTGGNTCCTGTTTTTTGTANACGGCATGACCAAAACCCATAATNAGCTCCTTATTTTCAAGCATAGAGTAGATAGATTTTGCAGCTGATTNCTCATCTTCAAATCTTGAAATGAGTTCCATCGCCTTCTCATTTGCNCCACCATGAAGAGGACCCCTCAAAGTTCCTATCGCACCAGTAACACAAGAATAAAAGTCTGATAAAGTAGCGGCACATACTCTTGCGGCAAAGGTAGAAGCATTAAACTCATGTTCTGCGTAGAGGATAAGAGATATATTCATAACCTTCTCCTCTGTCTCNGTTGGCATTCTTCCGTGTAAAGTATGCAGAAAATGACCTGCAATAGTTTNAGAGTCATTTTCCTCTGAAATCTTTTTNCCAGANTGAGAANAATGATACCAGTAATTTAATGCTGAAGGAAANATTCCAAGTAATCTCTCNGAGCAGTGCATCTGNTTATCAAATGANTTCTCNGGNTCNATNTTTCCAAGGAAAGAACACGCAGTCCTNAGNACATCCATAGGGTTNGTTTCCTTTGGNATTNTTTCTAGTACAATTTTTAAAGAGTCTGGTAAAGACCTCTTAGAGATNATATTATTNNTAAAGCTTNTCAGTTGGTCTTTATTAGGAAGNTNACCGTGCAGAAGTAANTAACATACTTCCTCAAAAATGCANTNCTCACTTAAATCAACAACGTCATAACCNCTGTANTGGAGATCATCACCNGTCTCCCCAACNGTACAAATCGANGTTGTTCCTGCCTCAATACCNCTTAANCCTTTACTCATCTTTTTTATTTAAAATATCATCCATCTCCTTNTCATATTTNTGGTANGAAAGGTAATCGTATAACTCATCTCTAGTCTGCATTTGCTCAAGCATNTGTTCNTGAGATTCTTTACTNGATAATTCCTTATATATNTTTTCTGCTGCTTTACTCATNGCCCTAAAAGCAGTTAGAGGATATAAAATCATNGATACTCCNACATCATGCAATTCTTTTTTTGAGAATAAAGGGGTCTTCCCAAANTCTGTGATATTNGCTAGNATCGGTACAGAAGATNCTNCGGCAATTTTTTTATATCCATCTAGGGAAACCAATGCCTCAGGAAAAATCATATCTGCCCCAACTTCNATATATGAATTAATTCTCTCTAGTAACATTTCCTCATTTTCTACAGCTAATGCATCAGACCTTGCCATGATTACAAAATTATCATCAGTTCTAGCATCAACTGCTGCCTTGATCCTGTCCTGCATCTCAACGATTGAAACTAATTTTTTATTAGGTCTGTGCCCACATCTTTTAAGATCAACCTGATCTTCAATGTGCACAGCTGCAACATTTTCTTTCTCTAAAGACTTAATAGTGTTTTGNNTAGATTTTGATGATCCAAATCCTGTATCTATATCAACNAGAAGAGGTAAATCACATGCTGAGGTGATTCTTCTAGCATCTTCAACAACATCTTCAAGCTTAGTAAAACCAAGGTCAGGTAAACCAAAGGATGATGCTGCCACACCACTCCCAGAAAGATAAATTGATTNAACACNATTTTTTTGNGCAAGAATTGATGAGNATGCGTTAACAGTACCAAGAATAGATAAAGGTTCTTTATTNTTTTTTACAAGGTCTCTAAATAACCTTCCTCTCATATGGGCTTAAGTAATTTGTTGTTCTTTCCAAACATAAAATAATTTTTAATAATATGCCCTACTCCTTACTACTTTTCTCCCATTCTAAAAACTTATCAATATCTTCTTTTATNGAGTCATAAATCCAAGCAATAAAAGCNACATCATCTATCAATCCAGAAACTGGNATAAAGTCNGGTATGAGATCTACTGGATAAATAAAATATATTAAACCAGCTACAATTAGGCATATTGTCTTCCAAGGAACATATGTATATTCTTTTGANGTNTAAGCATTTATTATTCTTATGAANACCCTTAAGNAATTATTTAATTTTGATGTAGTATTCTCATCATTAGATAACTCCTTAAGTTTATTTAATACATCATCGATAAGCNTTTTAAGCTTCTTGTCATCATTAATGATAGTTTTAGCTTTTGANATATAATCTTTTATTGANTTGTCTTTATTCATTTTCACGAAGTTGTTTCTAAAATAAAACTTGAGTTATCTACATTTCCATCTACAGGTGGATTTTTTTTAATTATTTCAAGTTTACACAATTTAATATTTTTTATTTGAGAATGAATATCAGTTGAAATTTTATGAGCTACNGTCTCTATGAGATTATATTCTTTAGACATTTCACCTTCTATAATTGAAAATAAATTTGAATAATCAACTGTTCCTTCTATTGAATCATCATAATTAATTTTACCTTCTTCAACTTCAACTGAAATATTAATAATAAAATCGTTCCCTTTTTCTTTTTCAAAATCATATAGACCAATTTTTGATCTAAACTCTAANCCATTAAGTGATATTNTTGATTTATTGATTTTCATCGAAGGTGTCAAAAAATGATTTCTGAACATTATCGGATTTNTTTTTATCAGGAGTGACCTCTTCNTCTTCAGAATCTAATTTATCATCTGGANTTTCCTCTTCTAAGCTTTCTAAAGATTCTTCTTTTTCTTCANNAGANANTNCTTCTTTTANAATCTCATCAGTNTTTTCTAAGTTTTNTCCTCCGAAGATATCATCTGCTGACATNTCCTTTTTATCAGATATAATTTCTTCNTTTTCTTCTTGATTATCTTCNTCTTCATTNTCAGTTACCAATTCATATTGATCATCATCATTATTTTTTTCTTCTTCATCATCTGAAAATAAATCNGAGGGCTCTTGATTATCCTCAATATTATCANGATCANATTCTTCTTGAGTTTCNTCTATCTCTTCATNATTNTTTNCATCANNCTNTTCAGAGTCTATACTTTCTGAAATTCNANCTTCATTATCATTATTNANTTTATCTTCTTCTANATCTAAGTCTAGACTTTCTTCAGTNAATAATTCCTCCTCTAAATCTTTTTTAGCTTCGTCATTTGAAATATTTTCTTGATCAGTATTAATATCTTTATTAATATCATCTGAANCAATATTTTGCTCTACTGCATCAATACTTTNTTCAATTTCATNAAAATTAGCTTCAACACCTATCTCATCTAACCCTAAATTTATCTTTTCTTTGAGGTCTCCTATATCTTTAATTGTTGAATCTCTTAGTGACATTATTTTTTCATATTCATGCTTTATACCACTTAGTTCTTTTCTAGCATCATCAAGAATACCCTTAGCATCTTCCTTGGCCTTCTCTATTATACCTTTAGCAGTGTCCTCAGCAGTTTTAAGCGTAATAATTAAAGAAGATTCAACACTTTTGAATTTATCATTCTCATTTTTTTGTTCTTTAATTTTATTTTCAAGATCTAGAATTTTATTTTCTAAAATTTGAAATTCTCTAGATAAAGTTTGGATATGATTTTCTACTTGAGATTTGTCATATCCACGAAATCCTGAACTAAATTTTTTATTAAAAAGATCTCCTGAGTTTATTTGATTCATTGAAATATGAATTTAAATAAAATCAATCAATTATTATATAATTTTATATTAATAAGATATTATATGGGTATAATTAAAAAGATTTCCAGTAAGAATAATTCATTAGTATGTATTTGGAAAATTACCGAGACTTATGATGAATTAGAACTTTTAACAGACGAACGGACAAANATTAAAAGTAGATTAAAGCAAAAAGAATTTCTTGCATCTAGAATTTTAGTAAAAGAGATATGTCAATTATATAATGCTAAATACTTAGGAATAGATAAAGATAAAAACGGCAAACCATTTCTTATAAATTCTAATTATCATATCTCAATTACTCATAAATATCCATATATCGGGGTTATAATTGACAAAAAAAAATGTGGGATAGATATTGAGAGAATTGATAAGAAGATAAAAAAAATTCAATCTAAATTTTTAGATAANAATGAAGTAAATGAAGTAAATGATTCCGAAAGGAAAATGACAATATTTTGGAGTATCAAAGAAACAGGTTATAAAATTAATGGTGAAACAATCCCATTAAAAAAAATAAAGGTTAAAGAAGAAAATAATAATACCTATAAATGTTTTTTATTAGATGAAAGTTTTGAAGTTAATATTTTAGAATTAGATAATCATATCTTAAGTTTCACAACTTAATTTTGACTTTGCTTTTTCAGATCCCTCTCAATTTTTTTTCTGTTCTTACCTAAAGGAGCAAAAAAGTGTTTTGGATTTTCGTTAATATGCTGTAATAATTTATCTAGATCAAAAGCCGTTTTATTTAAATTATTATATAAAGAATCATCTGAGAGNAANAATGATAATGTACCTCCATTNCCTGATTCTATATCATCAAAAACACCATTAACTGAAGTTAAAAGAATATCAATTTGAGAGAAAGTATTNTCGAAATCAACCTTATTAAGGTTATTTATCATACTATTTGCACCTTCAATAATTGGNTCAATATCATTTAGTTTTTTTGTTAAATCTGTTGTTAAATCATTTAGATTAGTGAGGGTATTTGTTANAGTCTCTTCATTTGAGTCAATCAGGTTGTTAGTATTAGATAACACATCATTAAGATTATCCAATGTATTTGTAATCATATCACCACTACCTCTAAGACTTGCTAATATCTCGTTAAGCCTACTAATTGTAACTCCAAGATTATCGGTAATAGGTGTAGCCTTTTCTAATAATTCTGAAAGACCACCATCAATTTCAGAACTTACCGTATCTCCGTCAACCAATGGATTAGAAATATCTCCAATGCTTAAAATAATTGCCTTACTACCCAAAAAGTCATTACTACTTAATGTCGCCTCTGAATCTTTACCTATTACTAGGTCTTCATCAATATCCATTGTAACCAAAATTTTATTGTCCCTCTCTTGTAAAATTTTAATATTACTTACCCTTCCTACAGTATACCCATTAACTATCACTGGGTTTGCTACAATTAACCCNTCAACATTATCATAAACTGCGTAGTATCTATTTATAGGGGAGAAGAAATCAATTCCTTTTAAAAAATTTGATCCAAGATAAAAAAACACTAAGCCTATAACACCAATAATACCAACTTTTACTTCTTTATTCATAAATCAAAATTAGTTAATTTGATTCTAAATATTTCTTATAATCGCGAATTGCTCTAAATATAGCTGATGCAACATAGACTTGATGTGTTTTAGTATTTAATTTTTTCTCTTCTGCAGAATTTGAAAGAAATCCTGTTTCAATAAGAACACTCGGCATTGTGGTATTCCATAACACTTGAAAAGGAGCCTGTTTTACTCCCCTAGACTTTATTCCAACCCTATTCTTAAATTGATCCTGTATTAAATTAGCAAGAATTGTACTGTTATCTACTTTAGCTTTCTGTGTCAGATTGAGTAACATTACTGACTCTGAGGAGTTAGGATCAAAATCTTTATATGTTTCTTCATAATTCTCTTCTAAAAAGATTACGGCATTTTCTCTTTTTGCTACATTCATATTAGCTGAGTTTTTACTTAATCCCATTACAAAAGAAGAAGACCCATAAACTGACTCATTTGAAAATGAGTCACAGTGAATAGAAAGAAATAAATCAGCATTATTCTTATTTGCAATAGCAGCTCTTTTATATAGTGATGGAAAACTATCGTCCTTCCTAGTATAGATTACCTTAACCCCAGGTAAATTTTCTTTAATAATTCTACCTAATTCTAAAGAAATAGAAAGGGCAACGTCTTTTTCATAAGAAATTTTTCCTACAGATCCAGGATCTTTACCACCATGTCCAGGGTCGATAACAATTGTCCTAAGCTTATATTGAGGAGGAGTAAGTGAGTTAAAAGAAGTTAAAATAAGCAGTAATCCTAATAAAAACGATATATTAATATTTCTCATTAACACTTATTTANTCAGCAGATGATAACTTTGCATGAATGTAAATTTACATAAAAGCGATAAATTTATAAAATTGAGAAGTATAGTAATATTCTTATTTTTAATTACTCCATATATTTCCTTTTCACAGATGGAATCTGACTCCCTTATCTCTATGATGAGCACAGATAGTATTAGTTTAGATCAAACTGACACTTTGCAAAAAGTNAGTGANATAGAGACAACAGTTAATTATAAGGCAAAGGACTCAATATATTATGACCTNANAAATCAAAAGATAATNTTATATGGNNATTCTCAAATTGACTATGGTGAAATTAATTTAGANGCNCANGAGATNTTNGTAGATTGGAATGAAAAGACATTAGATGCTAATTTCAAAACTGACTCNACAGGTAAAAAAATTGGGAAACCAGTTTTTTCGGAAGGAAACCAGTCATATGAAACAGATAAAATAACTTATAATTTTGAATCAAAAAAAGCAAAAATAAAAGGAATTGTTACTCAACTTGATGATGCTTATATGCAAGGTGAAGACGTNAAAAAAAATGAAGAAGANGANCTTTTTATAAGTCATGCTAAATACACTACATGTAATCTAGAGGTNCCTCATTTCCATATATCATCAAGCAAAATAAAAGTTATCCCAGGGAAAAANGTTTTATCTGGTCCTTTCCATTTAAAATTTGGAGAAATNCCCACNCCACTTGGTTTTATATTTGGCATGTTNCCTCAACCAAAGAAAAAAATTTCTGGTTTAATTATGCCTAATTATGGTGAAGAGAAGAGGAGAGGTTTNTACCTAAGAGATGGNGGTTACTATTTTGCAGTNAGCGATAATCTTGATCTTAGACTAACTGGAGATATTTATTCAAAGGGGAGCTACGGAATGACTCTTGGAACAAACTATAAGAAAAGATACTCATATAGTGGAAGTCTTAGATTTAATTTTAATAAAAGTAAATTAGGGGATTTTGAAAATCCTGCAACTTCAAATGATTTCTCTCTTTCATGGTCACATACACCTGATTCAAGAGGAAAATCTAGCAGGTTCTCATCTTCAGTAAATTTTCAGACGAACTCTTATAATCAAAATAAAAACCTAGTATACTCTAATTTTAATGAAAGTATAAACGCTCAATTCAATTCTAATATATCTTACTCAAAGACATTCACTGGAACTCCTTTTAATTTTTCAGCAAACCTAAGACACTCTCAAAATGTTCAGACAAAAAAAGTAAACCTTACACTTCCTGACATAAGTTATAACATGAGTAGAATATATCCATTTAAAAATGTTGGNAAGCTTGGTAAAACTGCTCTAGGTAAATTAAGTATAAGTCACAGGTTTACAGGAAGAATNGATCTTACNAATGGCTCAGTAGGTAGTTCTTTAGGTGGTTTAAATATTATAAATTCTGGAAATAACTTTAATGAACAAATTGACTTCAGTGCAGATAATATCAATTCTATTATTGACAGATCTAAAATTGGAGGTAGACATACTATCCCAATTTCAACTTCTTTCAACTTACTTAAATACTTTACTGTAAGCCCAAGTCTTAATTATGATGAATTATGGTACTTTAAAAAACTCAGTTATAGGTTTGATGAATTACAAAATGGAATAGAAATTGATACTACAAACTCATTTTCAAGAGCATGGTCCTACTCTACCGCTCTTGCTATGTCCACTAGAATTTATGGGACGGTTTTCTTTAAAAAAGGTAAAATTAAGGCTATAAGACATGTTATATCACCCGAAATATCTATGTCATTTAGTCCAGATTTTACTAGACCTAGATATGGGTATTATGAGAATGTTCAAATTAATAATGAGGGAGATACTAAACTCTTAAGTAAATATGAAAATTTTTTATTTGGTGCTCCGAGAATAGGTAGCTCAGCATCAATGAATTTTTATATTGGAAATAATCTTGAGATGAAAGTATTGGATAAAAATGACACAATTAGTGGAACTAGAAAAATAAAAATATTTGATAATTTATCTTTTTCAAGTAGTTATAATTTCCTTGCTGACTCTTTTAATTTATCACCAATTAGATTTAGCACAAGAACCTCATTTTTTAGAAGACTTATTAACCTAAGTGTATCTGGGAATATTGATCCATACGCTTTCCGACTAGATAGCATAAGCGAATCTTCTTCTGGATTAAAAACAGTTTACCAGAGAAGAATTAATGAAATGGCTTATAAAAATAATCAAGGATTAGGGTCCTTAGCATATATTAATATGTCTCTAGGTGTTAGATTTTCTGCTAAAGACTTTCAAAGTAAAGACGAAGGAGAAAAAGAATCGACATACGGAACTAGAGAAGAAATAGATTATATAAATTCAAATATTGCAGAATATATTGATTTTAATGTCCCATGGTCAATAAATGCTAGCTATAATTTAAATAGGAGAAAGATTGGATTTAGAGATCCGTCAATAACCCAAACACTTACATTCTCAGGTGATGTAAGTATAACAGAAAAGACTAAAATATCATTTAGATCTGGATATGACTTTAAATTTAAAATGTTAACTCAAACTAGTATTAATGCAACTAGAGATCTACATTGTTGGAGAATAAGCTTCAGCTGGGTTCCATTTGGGAGATTTCAATCTTACAACCTAACTATTAATGCAGTATCTGCTCTTCTCCAAGATTTAAAACTTGAGAAGAGAAGTAGATTTTTTGATAATCTCTAAGAATTTTCTGGTTTCATCTGAGGAAAGAATAAGACATCCTGTATGGAATCAGCATCTGTCATTATCATAGTTAACCTATCAATACCTATTCCAATACCTGCAGTTGGAGGCATTCCATACTCAAGAGCAGTTAGGTAATCTTCATCTAATACCATAGCCTCCTCATCACCTTTAATACCTAATTTAACTTGTTCTTCAAATCTTTTTCTTTGATCTAGAGGGTCATTAACCTCAGAAAATGCATTACAAATTTCCTTACCATTACAAATAAGTTCAAACCTCTCTACCAGACCTTCTTTAGATCTATGTTTTTTTGCAAGAGGAGACATCTCTATTGGGTAGTCGGTTATATATGTTGGCTGAATAAGATTTGGTTCACATTTTTCTCCAAAGATTTCATCAATCAATTTACCTCTTCCCATCGTTTTATCTGTCTTTATCTTTAATGTTTTACATACATTCCTAAGATCTTTTTCATCCATATTAGATACATCTACTGATGTAAATTTTTCAATTGCCTCATACATAGAATATCTCTCCCATTTCTTTCCGAAGTCAATAGTATTTCCACTACACTTAATTTTGGTATTATTATTATTTACTTTTTTAACAATTCTCTTGAACATGTCCTCAACAAAATCCATCATCCACAAATAATCTTTGTATGCAACATAAAATTCACATTGAGTAAACTCAGGATTATGAAACCTTGACATACCTTCATTTCTAAAATCTTTAGCAAACTCAAAAACTCCATCAAAGCCACCCACTATTAGTCTTTTTAAATACAATTCATTTGCAATTCTAAGGTAAAGAGGGATGTCTAAAGTATTGTGATATGTTTTGAAAGGTCTTGCTGCTGCTCCACCATAGATTGGCTGAAGTATTGGGGTCTCTACCTCAAGAAAATTATTTTCATTTAAGACATTTCTTATCTCATTAACAATTGTAGATCGTTTAATAAANATATCTCTTGATTCAGGGTTAACAATAAGATCAACATATCTTCTCCTATATTTTAATTCTTTATTACTAAATTCATCATGTTTCTTTGATTCTCCATCATCATCTTTTGATTCCTTTACAACAGGAAGTGGCTTGACTGATTTAGATAAAACTTTTAACTCCTTAACATGTAGAGAAGTCTCTCCCATTTGAGTTTTAAAAACAAAACCTTTAACACCTATTATATCACCCAAATCTAATTTTTTCTTAAAAATAGTATTATAGAGAGTTTTATCTTCTGTATCACATATATCATCCCTTCTAACATAAATCTGAATTTTTCCTTTAGAATCTTGAATCTCAGCAAATGAGGCTGATCCCATAACTCTTCTTGACATTAGCCTACCTGCTAACGTAACATCAGAAAAGTTTTTTTTCTTTTCATCAAAATTATTTTTTATATCATCAGAGAAAGAATTAACCTCATAAACCTCAGAAGGGTAAGGGTCAATACCAAGCTCAATAATTTCTTCTCTAGACTTACGTCTTTGTTCTTCCTGTTCGCTTAAAATCATAGTTTCAATTTAAGTTTTTTCTTCTATTTATTTCCTTTTTTATTAATGTAAATTGTCTATTACTCTGTCCTTTAACTGAACTATTTTCATTAGCTCTTCTAATAAGGTATGGAATGGTTTTATCAATTGGTCCAAATGGTATTAGTTTAACAATATTATAACCTAGACTTGACAAGGCATATGAAATATTATCACTCATTCCATATAATTGAGATAACCATATTCTTTTATCTTGAGGTCTTAAATTATTATCATTCATCAAATTAATTAAATATAAACTTGATTCTTCATTATGACTACCAATCCATAATGAGGCTCTATCTATATTTTCAATACTGTATTTAAGAGATTCATTATATTCTTTATCTGTACTCAATTTGGATATTTGTATAGGACTAGTATAGCTCTTTTGAAGTGCCCTATTTCTTTCTTTTTCCATGTAAGCACCACGAACAAGTTTTATACCATAAAAATATTTTTTTTCTTTAGATACTTCGAGGTTTTTTTTGATTTTTGATAGAGTACCTGTCCTATAACATTGGTGAGTTAAAAATATAACAGAAGATTTTCTATTATAAATCTGCATTAACTCAATAGCAACATTATCAATAGCATCTTGAATCCAAGTCTCTTCAGCATCTATCAAGACCTGAACATTATTTCTTACAGCAGAATCACAAAGATCTATCAATCTTTTCTTAAATGATATGTATTCTTTTGAATCATAAGTATACTCTCCACTTGAAATTTTTTCTAATGAATCTATATCTAATAAACCTGTACATTTTATGGCAATAAATGGCAACCCTTCTTTACCTAGAAAATTAATAATATTAATGGAGTCTTTCTTATAATTCTCAAATCCTTCAACTGAAGATTCTGCTTCAATTGAATACTCAGGCATTGCACTTATATTATATTTTTTTAATGAAAGGAAAGTTTCTTTACAATCCTCAAGTGTTTCTCCTCCACAGAAATGGTTAAATATTGTGTTTTTGATTATTACCTTAAATGGGAGTCTTAATTTTAGAACTAAAAGAAGAAAAGCATTACCAATTTTAGTAAGTAGTGGATAGTCAAGAACAGAAAATAAAAAATAAGCTTTTGTTAGTTCAAAATTTGATTTATTAGTAAACGCTAATTCTGTGTTATTAAATAAGTTTTTTATATTTTTGTCCACTTACGTAAGTTGTAGTATTTATTACAAAAAGCAAAAATATAATAGAAATGAGCAAAAAGTTAAATATCGATCCAATTAATACATGGATAAAAAATGAAAACGATCCATTAATAATCTCAGGGCCATGTAGCGCAGAAACTTATGACCAACTTTTTGAGACTTGTAAGCAATTAAAATCTCATGGAATAAATCTAATGAGAGCTGGTGTTTGGAAGCCAAGAACTAGACCAGGAACATTTGAAGGAAATGGTGAGGAAGCTCTTAAATGGATCTCCGATATCAAAAAAGAACTAGATGTACAGTTTACTGTAGAGGTTGCAAATACTAGCCATATCGAATTAGCTTTAAAGTATGGCATTGATATATTATGGATAGGTGCTAGAACAACTGTAAATCCTTTTTCAGTTCAAGAAATAGCGGACTCGTTAAAAGGTACTGATACACCAATTCTTATCAAAAACCCTATAAATCCAGACCTCTCTCTTTGGATGGGTGCTCTAGAAAGAATAAATAAAGCTGGCATAAATAAACTTGGAGCAATCCATAGAGGTTTTTCAATGACTGGAAAATCAAAATATAGATACATTCCTATGTGGAAAATTGCTATAGATCTTAAAAGTAATTTACCAAACCTTCCTGTAATCTGTGATCCTTCTCATATATGTGGAAATAGAGATATGATTTTTGAAACATCTCAAAAAGCTTTAGATCTAGGTTATGATGGTTTAATAATTGAGTCACATATAGACCCTGATAATGCTTGGAGTGATGCTAAGCAACAGATTACTCCTGAAACTTTATCAAAGATGAAGAAAGATTTGAAGGTGAAAAATTCTAAAGAGGAGGAAAAATCATATCAACATCTTCTAAATGAAATTAGAGAAAATATTGATGATGTTGATAAAGAAATAATTGATATTATCTCTAAGAGGATTGGGCTTGTTGAAAAAATTGGTGAATTCAAAAAAGAACAAGATCTTACAACTTTTCAAGTTGACAGATGGAATGAGATATTTAAATCCAGAATTAATTGGGCGGTGGAAAAGGGATTAGAGAAAGATTTTATTGAGGATTTATATAAAGTTATTCACCTGGGTTCAATTAATGTTCAGAATAAAATAGTAAATAAAAAAAAGGCTAATTTTAAAATATGATTCCTGATCATATTCTAATTGGAAAGACTGAAAATAATTTATCTAAGATTATAAAATCTGGAAATTACTCTAAGGTTGCTTTTCTTCTTGACACTAATACTTTAAATCATTGTTTTAATAAAATTTCTAAAAGTATTGATTTTCAATATGAAAAGATTTTAATTGATGAAGGAGAAGAAAATAAAAATTTAGAAACTTCAAAAAAAGTTTGGGATAAACTTATTGAATACAAATTTGATAGAAAATCAATTCTAATAAATTTAGGAGGAGGTGTGATTTGTGATCTAGGTGGCTTTGTTGCCTCAACCTTCATGAGAGGTATTGATTTTATAAATATCCCAACTACTCTTTTATCACAAGTAGATGCAAGTGTTGGAGGAAAACTTGGGATTGATTATAAAAATATAAAAAATGTAATTGGAGTATTTAAAGAACCTAATAAGGTAATAATTGATACTAATTATTTAATTACATTATCAGAAAGAGAGTTAAAATCTGGTTATGCTGAAGTTATAAAACATTGTCTTATTAGAGATAAAATTATGTTTGATAAAATTTATAATCAAGAGTGGACAGATATTGACTGGGATTTTATAATTAATCACTCAATAAAAATAAAATCTGATATCGTTAAAAAAGATTTAAAAGAAAATGGTCTTAGAAAAATATTAAATTTTGGTCATACTATTGGTCATGCNATTGAGACAACTTACCTAAATAAATTAGATAAATTTTTGCATGGTGAAGCTATCGCAATAGGAATGATTTGTGAAGCTTACATTTCAAATAATTTTAATAAATTAAGAAATGATGAACTCGAAAAAATAACAAACTATATAAGGAAAGTATTCAAATTATCTAAAGTTGAATACTATGATGANATNATTAAAAATGCATATTTTGANAAAAAAAATCTTTCAGANAAGATAAGAACTTCNTCTTTAAAAGGTATAGGAAATTGTGAATATGACATTGAGATTAAAGAAGATATAATAATTCAAAGTCTTAACTACTATAATCTAAAGTGTGATGGATAATTATACAATTAAATTTTTATCCCCACCAAAAGATATATCTATAAAATTAAATGCTTCAAAAAGTGAAAGTAATAGATTAATTATTATAAAGGCATTAGCAAAGGAAGAGATAGAAATTAAAAACCTATCAAATGCAAATGACACAATTCTTCTAAAAAAACTAGTAAGTAAAAATTCATCAAAAATATGGGATGCAGAAGATGCAGGGACAACTATGAGATTTCTCACATCATATTTATCACTAAAAAAAGATGGTGTATTATTGACAGGTACTGATAGAATGAAGAAAAGACCAATTAAGGTTTTAGTAGATGCGCTAAATAAAATAGGAGCAACTATTTCCTATCAAGGAGAAGAAGGATATCCACCATTAAATATTAAAAAAAAAATTATTGAAAATATTAATAAAGTTGAAATAAGAGGAGATGTAAGTAGCCAATACATATCCTCTCTACTTTTGATTGCTCCAAAACTTAAAAATGGAATAGAAATAAATATAATAAAGCCTTTCTATAGTAAGCCATATGTTAAAATGACTCTTCGTCTAATGGAATTTTTTGGCGTGATATATAAATTTGATAATAATCAAATTAGAATAAAAAGTCAGAATTATATAGGTGGCACCTATTCTGTAGAATCAGATTGGTCTGCAGCAAGTTACTGGTACAGCATATTATCTATCAATAAAAATATTAAAAAAATTAACCTATTAGGTTTAAGAAAGGACTCCTTACAAGGGGATCAAATTATTTCAAAGATAATGTCATTAATAGGTATAAATACTACTTATAATAAAAATGGAATTGAGATAATTAAGAAAAACACTATATGTGATTATATTGAATTAGATTTTAAAGATTGTCCTGATTTAGCTCAGACTGTTCTTGTAGTAGCCGCTTTCCATAAAATAAAACTAAAAATTTATGGAGTAGAAAGCCTAAAAATTAAAGAAACTAACAGACTAAATGCAATGAGAAATGAGCTAAATAAAATAGGAGTAAGGTTTTATGAAAAAGGAAATTTTTGGATACTAGAAAGAAGAGATAAAAAATTTCCAATATCAGTTTCAATAGATACATATAAAGATCACAGAATGGCAATGGCATTTGCCCCACTAGCATCAGAGATAAATATATCAATAAATAACCCTGAAGTAGTAAACAAGTCTTACCCAATGTTTTGGGATGATATGAAAAAAGCAGGATATAATATTACTTGATATATCTGAAATCTTGACCTTTTTTAATATTAAGCACAGATTCATACATCAGACATATACAGCTTTCAACATCATCTTTATGAACTGTCTCAACAGTTGTATGCATATATTTTAAAGGTAAAGATATTAGTGCAGAAGCTACCCCATCATTAGAGTAGGCAAATGCATCAGTATCAGTTCCTGTAAATCTTGAGGCAGCCATTAACTGATGAGAGATTTTATTTTTCTTCGCTGTTTCTATAAGTAATTTCAATAAATTATTCTGAACTGCAGGTCCAAAAGTTAACGCAGGTCCTTTACCTGCTTTAATATCTCCACTTTTTTTCTTATCATACATAGGAGAATTTGTATCATGAGTNACATCTGTAACTATAGCAACATCTGGATTTATTCTCTCAGCTATCATCTGAGCACCTCTCAAACCAATTTCTTCTTGCACTGAATTAACAACATATAATCCAAAATCTAATTTCTTTTTGTTTTGATGAAGTCTTTTAGCTACCTCTGCAATCATAAAACCTCCCATTCTATTATCAAGAGCTCTTCCAGTATAATACTTTTTATTTAGTACCATAAGCTCATCTTCAAAAGTAATTACACACCCTACATGTATCCCTAAGGCTTCAACTTCTTTCTTAGAAGAACAACCCACATCAATAAAAATATTTTTAAGAGATGGAGTTTGCTCNGTCTTTGGATCTCTTACATGGATTGCTGGCCAACCAAAAACTCCTTTCACAACTCCTTTATCTGTTTGAATATTCACTCTTTTTGATGGTGCAATTTGGTGATCTGAACCGCCATTTCTAATTACGTATATGTAACCATCATCTGTGATATAATTTACAAACCATGATATTTCATCTGCATGAGCTTCAATAACAACTTTATATTTTGATTCAGGATTTATAACNCCAACAACTGTACCGTATGTATCAGATATATATTCATCTATATATGGGCTAATATAATCTAGCCAAATCCTTTGACCCGATGACTCAAATCCTGTCGGTGAGTGGTTATTCAAATACTTAAACAAAAATTCTTCGCTATGTTTATCCATTATTCTTATTATTCTTCTATTACGTAAAAAATGTCTTCAGACTCTTTTTTCATTAAATATTCTTCTCTTGCATACTTCTCTAAAATTTCTTCATCACTTTCAAACTTTTCTTTATCTATAGTGACTTTATCAATCTCTTGAACATAAAATTCCTTTTCCGTACTTAATTCATCTAATTTCTCAGATAATCTAAACCTATTAATAAAACCATTAGAGTCAATTATTGTCATCCAAATAATAAAAGAAATAAAAAAAAGAAAATAAAAATTTTTTAAAAGATCTCTAAACTTTTTGAAAACCATATTCCAAATATAATTATTTATTTAGAAGGAAATTTTGCTTTTTCACCTAAATCCTCTTCGATTCTAAGAAGCTGATTATATTTAGCAGTTCTATCAGATCTAGATAATGAACCTGTCTTGATCTGTCCAACATTTAATCCAACTGCAATATCAGATATAGTAGAATCTTCTGTCTCTCCAGACCTATGTGATACAACAGCAGTCCAACCTGAATCTTTNGCTAAGTTNATTGCACTTATAGTTTCTGTCAATGTACCTATTTGATTTGGNTTTATAAGAATAGAATTTGCACTTTTATCTTTAATAGCTCTTTTGAGATATTTTAGATTAGTGACAAGCAAATCATCTCCAACTATCTGGCACTTATCGCCAATTGAACTTGTAAGCATACCCCAACCTTCCCAATCGTTTTCATCACAACCATCTTCAATGCTATCAATTGGATAATTATCTACTAAACTTTTTAAAAAATCGACTTGATCTTGAGAGCTTAGGACATCTCCTTTATTCCCCTCAAAAAGACGGTAATCATATAATCCATCTTTATAAAATTCAGATGCAGCACAGTCCATAGCTAATGTAATATCTTTACCAGGCACAAAACCTGCCTTTTCTATAGACTTTAATATAGTTTCTATAGCCTCTTCAGTACCACCTCTAAAATTTGGAGCAAATCCACCTTCATCACCAACCGCAGTACTTAACTTTTTATCTTTTATTATTGACTTTAAAGTATGAAATATTTCAGCACCATATCTTAGAGCATCACTGAATGAATTTGCACCCACTGGCCTTATCATGAACTCTTGAAAAGCTATGGGAGCATCAGAATGAGAACCACCATTAATTATATTCATCATAGGAACAGGCAATAAATTAGCATTATCTCCACCTAAATGTTTATATAATGGTATACCATTGAGATTAGATGTAAGATGAGCATAAGCTAGTGAAACACCTAATATAGCATTTGCACCAAGGTTTGATTTGTTGTGAGATCCATCAAGATCTATTAATAAATTATCTATTTCTTTTTGATTATTACAACTCTTTCCAAGTAACTCATTAGAAATAGTAGTATTAATGTTATTTACTGCTTTGCTAACTGCTTTACCAAGATACTCTTTNCCACCATCTCTAAGCTCGACAGCTTCGTTTTCACCAGTAGAAGCACCAGAAGGAACAGCTGCCCTACCCATGATATTATCAGAATAAATATCAACCTCAACTGTAGGATTTCCTCTAGAATCTAAAATTTGTCTTCCTTTGATTTTTGTTATCTTATTCACCCTTTATGATATTAATGAAATCATCAAACAAATATCTCGAATCATGAGGTCCTGGAGATGACTCAGGATGATACTGAACTGAAAAAGCTTTTTTACCTTTAACTTTAATCCCTTCGACTGTGTCATCATTAAGATTTACATGGGTCAACTCTAAGGATGTGGATTTTTTTATTTCTTCCATGGAAACACCAAAGCCATGATTCTGAGAAGTTACCTCTGATTTACCTGATGATAAATTCTTTACTGGATGATTTATTCCACGGTGTCCATTATGTAATTTATAAGTAGAAACATCACATGCTCTAGCTAAAATTTGATGGCCCAGACATATACCAAATACTGGGATATTTTTTTCTATAATTTCTTTTACTGTATTAACTGCATAGTCCATAGAAGCAGGATCACCTGGTCCATTAGATATAAAGTAACCATCAGGGTTCCATTCATGCATCTTTTCAAAAGAAGTTTTAGCAGGAAAAACTTTACAATAGACTCCCCTTTCACTAAAATTTTTAAGAATTGATTTTTTACAACCAAGATCTAATACTGCAATCTTAAGGTCAGAATTTTTATCTCCAAATGTATATTCATTTTTTGTAGTTACTTTAGAGGATAATTCTAAATTTTTCATTGGAGGGACAGCATTAAGAAGACTNTTAAGTTTTTCAGCATCAAGTATCTCACTAGAAATTATGGCATTCATTGCGCCCTTATCTCTAATATATTTTACTAATTTCCTTGTGTCTATATCATAAATAGCAACAGTATTATTTTTTATAAAATATTCTTCTAAGCTCTCACCAGAATTATATCTACTATAAACTTCAGAATACTCATTTATAATTACCCCATTAATTTGAGGAATTTCACTTTCCTGTTCTTCATCAACCGTACCATAATTTCCTATATGTGAAGAGGTATTAATTATTATCTGTCCAAAATATGAAGGATCAGTATAGATCTCCTGATAACCAGTCATGCCAGTATTAAAACATATTTCGCCAGTAGCAATACCAATTTTACCGAGAGATGTGCCTTCGAAGATTGAGCCATCTTCTAGTAACAGAACTGCAGATTTTCTAGATTTCAATTCCATTTTTGTCCCAAAAATATATAATAAAAAAGGGATTAAATAAATTTAATCCCTTTAAATTATCAATTTCAAAAAAGATACTATTTCGATTTTTTATCTTTTGAGTCTTTTGTATCTTTTTTAACTACTTTTTTTTCTTTTTTGGTAGCTTTTGGTTTATCATCAGATCCTACATCTGCAGTAGATTTCTTTCTTCTTCTTCTTCTAGATTTAGTGCCTTTATCACTTTCATCAACTCCTAATAAAAGGGTGTTATAATCAACCAATTCGATTATAGACATCTCGGCATTATCACCAAGTCTAAATCCAGTTTTAATAATTCTTGTATAACCACCAGGTCTAGAGGAAATCTTTTCTGATACTTTATTGAACAACTCATTAACAGCTTCCTTATTTTCTAAAAGAGAAAATACGGATCTTCTAGAGTGAGTGGTATCGGATTTAGATTTTGTCAACAATGGTTCAACAAACTTCCTTAGAGCTTTAGCTTTAGCCAAAGTAGTCTCAATCTTCTTATGTAATATTAAAGATGATGCCATATTGGAAAGCATAGACTTTCTATGTGGCGCTTTTCTACTTAAATGGTTAAATCTCTTCCCGTGTCTCATTAATCTAAATTATACTTAGTTAAATCCATTCCAAAATTAAGACCTTTAACATCTACAAGTTCCTCAAGTTCAGTTAGTGACTTTTTACCGAAATTTCTGAATTTCATCATATCAGATATTTCAATACTCACAAGATCACCTAAAGTTTTAATATCAGCAGCTTTAAGACAATTATATGCTCTAACTGATAAATCTAGATCATTTAATGAGGTTTTAAGAAGTTTTCTCATATGAAGTAATTCTTCATCAACTACTTCTATTTCATCAGAATTATCTTCTGCAAACTCCATATCCTTATCAGAGAATAAATAGAAATGTTTAATTAATAACTGAGCTGATCCCTTTAATGCATCTTCAGGATGAATTGAACCATCAGTTTGAATATCTAAAATCAATTTCTCAAAGTCAGTTTTTTGCTCTACTCTAGTATTTTCTATATTATATTTAACATTAATTATTGGAGTAAATACAGAATCAATAGAAATAAAATCTACGTCAGAAGAATTAGAATTATTTTCTTCAGATGACACATATCCTCTACCTCTTTCTATTTTAAGCTCAATTGAAAATTTAACTTTTTTACTAAGCGTACAAATCTCTTGATCAGGATTCAAAACCTGGTAAGAGCTTGTACTTTTAGCAATATCTCCAGCAGTTAATGTCCCCTTTTTATCGAAAGATACTACCACACTATTATCTGGCTTTTCGGTTAATGACTTAAATCTTATAGTTTTCAGGTTTAAGATTATCTCTGAAGCATCCTCTACAATACCATCTATAGTTGAAAATTCATGTTGTATACCTGGGATTTTGATACCAGTAATTGCATATCCTTCTAAAGAGGATAATAATACTCTTCTTACCGCATTACCAATGGTTAGTCCGTAACCTGGTTGAAGTGGAGAGAATGTAAAAATACCGTGGAAATCATCGGCTTTTTCCATTACTATCTTATCTGGTAATTGAAATGAAAGTAGTGACATAATTTTTAAAGTTTATTTATACAATATTTTTTATTTTGAATACAATTCAACAATTAATTGTTCATTAATATTTTCTGGTATTGCTTCTCTATCTGGATAAGTAACAAGTTTTCCAAGAAGAGATTTATCATCCCACTCTAACCACTTATACTTATTTGCAGTTTTATTAGATACNCTTTCAGATATAGCAACAAGGGATTTAGAACGTTCTCTTACGGCTATCATATCACCTTCTTTTAAAGTATATGATGGAATATTAACAAGGTTTCCATTGACTGTAATATGCTTATGAACTACTAACTGCCTAGCAGATCTTCTAGTTGGAGCAATACCTAATCTGTAAACAATATTATCAAGTCTTGCTTCAAGTAATTGTAATAGGTTTTCTCCTGTAATACCATCTTTTCTAGTAGCCTTATCAAACATATTTCTAAACTGTTTTTCTAAAATNCCATATAGATATTTTGCCTTTTGTTTTTCAGCAAGCTGAATAGCATACTCTGATTTTTTTCTTCTTCTACCTCTTCCATGTTGCCCTGGAGGATGAGGTTTTTTCTCTAATGCCTTAGTGTCACCAAATATAGGTTCTCCATATTTTCTTGAAATCTTAGATTTAGGTCCAGTATATCTTGCCATTATTTAATAATTTTAAACTCTTCTTCTTTTAGGTGGTCTACATCCATTATGTGGTAATGGAGTTACATCATTAATAGACATAACATCTAATCCAGCATTTTGCATGGCTCTGATTGCAGAATCTCTTCCAGCCCCAGGACCTTTTATAAAAATATCTACTTTTCTCAAACCAAGTTCAAATGCAGTTTTAACAGCATCTTCAGTAGCTATCTGAGCTGCAAATGGTGTGTTTTTCTTAGAACCTCTAAAACCCATTTTACCAGCAGAAGACCATGATATAACCTGACCTGTTTCATTAGTAATAGAAATGATGATATTGTTAAAAGAACACTTTATGTGGGCTTGCCCANTAGTTTTAACAACAACAACTCTCTTTTTAGACTTATCTTTCTTCTTATTCATTATTTAACTGCTTTCTTTTTATTTGCAACTGTTTTTCTTTTTCCTTTTCTTGTCCTGGAATTATTTTTTGTCTTTTGACCACGAACAGGGAGACCTTTTCTGTGTCTCAAACCCCTATAACAACCAATATCTAGTAACCTTTTGATATTTAGTCTTACTTCAGATTTCAGATCACCTTCTGTCTTAAATTCATTAGAAATAATATTTCTTATTTTATTTGACTCATCTTCAGTCCAATCAGAAACCTTTTTCTCTAATCCTACCCCTGCCTCATTTAATATTTTAATAGCAGAACTTCTACCAAGACCATATATGTATGTCAAGGCAATTTCTCCTCTTTTATTATCTGGAATATCTATACCTGCAATTCTCATAATTTATCCTTGCCTCTGTTTAAATCGAGGATTTTTTTTATTAATTACATAAACCTTTCCCTTCCTCCTTATGACTTTACAGTCACTACTTCTTTTCTTAACTGATGCTTTAACTTTCATTTTACTTATATCTAAATGTTATTCTAGCTTTTGTTAAATCATACGGTGACATATCAAGTTTTACTTTATCTCCAGGCAAGAGTCTTATGTAATACATTCTCATCTTACCAGAAATATGAGCTGTCACAATATGCCCATTGTCTAATTTAACTCTAAACATCGCGTTAGATAGTGCTTCTGTCACTATACCATCCTGTTCTATCGCTTTCTGTTTAGCCATAATTAAACGCTTCTTCCTTTTATTTTACCTGATTTCATCATTCCATCATAATGCCTCATCAGTAAATAACTTTCTATTTGCTGCAAAGTATCCAATATTACTCCAACCATAATTAACAAAGATGTTCCACCATAAAACTGAGCAAAACTCTGGTTTACACCAAACATCATTGCAAAAGCAGGTAGTATTGCAACTACAGCTAAAAGAATAGAACCTGGAAGAGTTATCCTATCCATAACATTAGATATAAAATCTGATGTTTCAGGACCAGGTTTAATTCCCGGAATAAATCCGTTATTTCTTTTCATATCATCAGCCATTTTATTAGGATTGACNGTAATTGCAGTATAAAAAAATGTAAACGCAATTATCAATACTGCAAAGGTCACATTATACAACCAAGACTGCATGTTTGAAAAAGAGGTTGCAATATATTGAAAAAAATCTGAATTTTCAGCAAACTGGAGTCCAATTATAGCAGGTAAAAACATCAGAGCCTGAGCAAAAATAATAGGCATAACTCCAGAAGAATTAACCTTTAAAGGAAGATATTGTCTTTTACCACCATAAAGGCTACTACCTACNACCTGTTTTGCATACTGAACAGGTATTCTTCTTATNGCTTGAACAAGCATAATTGTAAACATCACTACTAAAAATAATACTCCAATTTCTATTAGAAAGATTAGAGCCTGGTTCATACCTCTAGATAGAGCCTCAGCAACTATACTTCCAGGAAATCTTGAGATTATACCTATCATTATCAGCATTGAAATACCATTACCTATCCCCTTGTCAGTTATCTTCTCACCGAGCCACATACAGAATATTGTGCCAGAGGTTAAAATCACCAAGCTAGAAATCGTAAATAAAAATTTATTTTGTACAAGAATAGCCTCTGCAGGTATAGTTCCTGATATATATGCTGTACTTTGAAATAAACATATTACTATAGTCAGGTACCTAGTTATTTGAGTCATTTTCTTTCTTCCACTATCTCCCTCCTTTTGTAGTTTTTGAAAATAAGGTAAAGCAACACCAAGTAGCTGCACTACAATTGAAGCAGATATATATGGCATGATTCCAAGAGCAAAGATAGAAGCATTACTAAATGCACCTCCTAAAAAGGTATCCAGTAAACCAAAAATACCTCCTGCACTCTGCTGTAACTTCGATGGATCAATTCCAGGAAGTACCACAAAAGAGCCTAATCTAAAAATTATCAAAAAGAATACGGTATTGATAATTCTATCTCTTAGCTCTTCTATAGAGAAGATATTCTTAATTGTATCGAATAGTTTAATCATTAATCAATTTCTTAACTTTTCCTCCTGATTTCTCTATGGATTTAATTGCAGTAGCTGAAAAATAGTGTGAAGTAACATTTACTTTAGCTTTTAACTTACCTCTACCAAGAACTTTAATAAGATCTGACTTTTTAGCATAACCATTTTTAATTAAAAATTCTGGATTAATCTCTTTTACCTTAGATGCCTCACAAAGTGTTTGAATAGTATCTAAATTTATAGGTTTAGTTTCAATCCTATTTGGAGATCTAAAACCAAATTTTGGAACTCTTCTATATAATGGCATTTGACCTCCTTCGAATCCAGCTTTTCTGGAGTAACCAGATCTAGACTGAGCACCTTTATGACCTCTGGTTGATGTTCCACCTCTTCCAGAACCTTGTCCTCTTGCAATCCTCTTACCTGGTTTTATTGATCCTTCTGCTGGTTTTAAAGTATGTAATTTCATTATTTTACCTCTTTTACTTCAATTAAATGATTTACTTTATTAATCATACCTCTAATCTGAGGTGTCATTAATTTTTCTACACTTTTATTAATTTTACCTAAGCCAAGAGCTGTAATTGTCTTCTTCTGTCTAGAAGTTTGAGAAATTGTACTCTTAACTTGAGTAATAGAAACTTTAGTCTTTTTTTCTTTAGCCATTGAATACTTTTTTTAAACTTACACCTCTTTGCTTAGCAATTGCTAGAGGATCTCTTAGTCTAATCAATCCATCAAAAGTTGCTTTTACAACGTTATGAGGATTTGAGGATCCTTTAGATTTTGCTAAAACATCTTTTATACCTGCACTTTCCATAACAGCTCTCATAGCACCTCCGGCTATTACCCCAGTTCCTGGTGAAGCAGGCTTCATAAGAACAAGCCCCCCTCCATATTTACCTAAAATTTCGTGAGGAATAGTATTTTTATATACTGGAACATTAATAAGGTTTTTCTTAGCATCATCTGTTCCTTTAATAATAGCATTAGTGACTTCATTAGCTTTACCTAATCCATAACCAACAACTCCATTTTCATTACCAACCACAACAATAGCAGAAAAACTAAACCTTCTACCACCTTTTACAACTTTAGCTACTCGTTGAATTGAAACAACTTTTTCTTTTAATTCTAAATCACTTGCTTTTATGTTATTCATATTATTAAAAAATTAATCCTCCTTCTCTTGCTCCATCAGCAAAAGACTTTATTTTACCATGATATACGTACCCACCTCTATCAAAAAGTACCTTTTTAATTCCTTTTTTCTTAGCTTTCTCAGCGAGTTTAATTCCAACCTCTTTTGAGGATTCTATATTATTTTTTCCAAATTTCTTTATATCAACTGAAGAGCAAGAAACTAAGGTATTGCCACTCATATCATCAATAATCTGGGAGTATATTGCTTTNTTACTTTTAAATACNGANACTCTAGGTCTCTCCTTAGTACCTGATATTTTAGATCTGATACTTTTTCTTATTTTAAGTCTTCTTTTTTCNTTGTTTANACTCATAATTTTAAAATTTATGCGGCAGCAGTTTTACCAACTTTNCTTCTAACATACTCNCCAACAAACTTAACCCCTTTACCTTTGTAAGGCTCAACNGGTCTAAGTGATTTCAATTTTGCAGAAATTTGTCCAATCAATTGTTTATCAATACCNTTTAAAGTGATAACAGGAGCTTTACCTTTCTGTGTTTCTGTNGCNACTTTTAATTCNTCAGGTATTTGAAANTAAATATTATGAGAATATCCNAGACTTAAATTAAGNAAATTTCCTTGGTTAGAAGCTTTATANCCNACACCNANTAATTCTAGTTTATGTTCNTATCCTTCNGAAACACCATGAACAGCATTATTAATTAAAGATCTGTATAGGCCATGAAGAGATTTATGTCTTTTTTGTTCGGATGGTCTACTTACTGTTAGAATGTTATCTTCAATTTTTATCTTAAAGTCAGAATCAAATTTCTGATTAAGTTCACCCTTAGGACCTTTAACATTAATAACAGAACCGTTTACATTTACCGAAACGCCTTCTGGGATTGAAACTGGATTTAAACCTATTCTAGACATAATATTTAATTAATAAACATAACATAAAACTTCTCCACCTATCTTTAACTTTCTAGCCTCTTTATCTGTAATCACACCTTTAGAAGTAGATAAGATTGCAATTCCTAACCCATTAATTACTCTAGGTAAATTTTCAAAGTTTACATACTTTCTTAAACCTGGCTTACTTATTCTTGAAATCTTTTCAATAGCAGATAAATTAGTTCTAGGGTTATATTTAAGGGCAATTTTAATAGTCCCTTGTGGACCATTATCCTCAAACTTATAGTTGGTTATAAAGCCCTTATCATGAAGGACTTTTGTTATTTCTTTTTTAATATTTGAAGCAGGAATCTCAACAATTCTTTTATTTGCTCTAATAGCGTTTCGAATCCTTGTTAAAAAGTCTGCAATTGTATCAGTGTTCATATTCTTTTTTTAAAAGCTTGCAAATTTAATCAATTAAAGTAAAAGTTACCAACTAGCTTTTGTTATCCCAGGTATTTTACCTTCAGAAGCCATTTTTCTAAATTCTAATCTAGANATCCCAAATTTTCTCATATAACCCTTTGGTCTACCAGATAAACTACATCTATTATGTAGTCTTACAGAAGATGAGTTTCTTGGAAGCTTATCAAGTCCTTCCCAGTCACCTTTAGCNTTAAGCTCNGCCCTTTTNGCAGCNAGCNTNTCAACAAGCTTTCTTCTTTTTAGNTCTCTAACTTTAACTGCGTTTTTTGCCATAATTTANATTTAATTTTTNGAGATGAAAGGCATTCCAAAAGCCTTTAACAACTCATAACTTTCNTTATCGGTATTTGAATCAATAACNATAGTGATATTCATTCCTGTNANCTTATTAATTTTATCAATACTTATCTCTGGAAAGATAATCTGNTCTTTGACTCCTAAAGTATAATTACCATTNCCGTCAAAGCCTTTATTATTAAGACCCCTAAAATCTCTAACNCTAGGAAGNGANACAGAAATTAATCGNTCTAAAAACTCATACATNATATTNCCTCTTAANGTAACCTTANCTCCAATTGGNAGATCCTCNCTTAACTTAAAGTTTGAAATAGATTTCTTAGCTTTNGTAGCNACNGCTTTCTGACCAGTTATTAAAGTAAGTTCNTCNACNCCAGCCTGAATTAATTTTTTNTCATTAACTGCTGCNCCCAAACCCTGATTAATAGCAATTTTCTTAATCTTTGGNACNTGCATAACAGACTTATATTGAAGCTTTTCCATNAGACCTGGAGCAATTTCATCAATATACTTTTTCTTNAATCTTGGNAATTCCATTATTATATNATTTTATTTGTTTTCTTAGATAACCTTTCAATTTTACCTTCTTTATTTCTTTTNCTATAAATCTTAGTTGGCTTNCCATCTGATGGATCAACTAACATTANGTTACTTATATGAATTGGNGACTCTTGTTTTTCAATNCCTCCCTTAGGNTTATCAGCNGAAGGCTTAATATGCTTTGTTGAAAGGTTAAGACCNTCNACAATTGCCTTATACTTAGATGGNAATACNGTAAGAACCTTAGCAGACTTACCTTTATCATTTCCAGACAAAATATAAACNGTATCNCCTTTTTTAATATGTATNTTCATTTATATCTATTTATAGTACCTCAGGTGCTAGTGAAAGTATTTTCATAAAGTTTTTTTCTCTAAGCTCTCTNGCTACNGGNCCAAANACTCTAGTNCCTTTAAGCTCATCATTCTCATTTAATAAAATTGCTGCATTATCNTCAAANCTTATATAAGATCCATCTCTTCTCCTTACTTCTTTNTTTGTTCTAACAACAACAGCTCTTGTNACAGCACCCTTCTTAACAGAACTTGAAGGTATNGCNTGTTTTACAGNGACAACAATCTTNTCTCCNACTGAAGCATATCTCTTCTTAGTACCNCCTAATACTCTTATACAAAGNACCTCTTTGGCACCACTATTATCAGCAACTTTTAATCTACTTTCTTGTTGTATCATNACTATTTTACTTTTTCAACTATTTTAGTTAATCTCCACCTCTTATTTTTACTTATTGGTCTAGTTTCCATCACCCTCACTAAATCACCAATATCNCATTGATTTTNTTCATCATGNGCAGTAAGTTTTGANGATTTCTTNANAAATTTNCCATAAATNGGNTGCTTAACTCTCCTCTGAANCTCAACNGTAATAGTNTTATCCATTTTATTACTTGTTACNATTCCTTCTCTCTGTTTTCTTAAATTTCTNTCCATATNANTAAGCTTTTAATGNCTTATTATTTATTTCTGTTTTTATTCTNGCNACAAATCTTCTTGCAACNTTAATTCTCATAGGNTTNTCAATNGGAGTNGCAGCNTGAGAAAAAATTAATTTTTCAAGGTTTTCTTTTTCAANAANCAACTTCTTTTGAAGTTCTTCAACCGATAAAGCTCTTAATTCTGAATTCTTCATATTATTCTGCGTAATCTCTTCTACTTACAAATTTTGTTCTAATAGGTAATTTCTGAGCAGCTAATCTCAATGCCTCTTTAGCTTCAGCAATAGTAACACCACCTACCTCAAACATTATTGTTCCAGGTTTTACAACAGCNACCCAATACTCAGGAGCACCTTTACCTTTACCCATCCTAACCTCAGCAGGTTTTTTTGTGATTGGCTTATCTGGAAATATTCTAATCCAAACTTGACCTTCACGTTTCATTTTTCTTGTGACAGCAATCCTAGCAGCTTCAATTTGTCTAGAAGTAATCCATCCAGCTTCTAATGACTTAGTTCCAAAAGAACCAAAACTTATAGTATGTCCCCTCTGAGCAATACCTTTTACTCTTCCTTTCTGTTTTTTTCTAAATTTTGTTCTTTTAGGTTGTAACATTATTTTTCAATTAAGCTTTAAAAGTATTTTTACTTCCTACATTTAAGGATAAACTTCTTTTACCAACAACTTCACCCTTATAAACCCATACCTTAACTCCAATTTTNCCATAAATAGTTTGAGATTCACAAATTGCATAATCTATATCAGCTCTAATAGTATGTAATGGAGTTTGTCCTTCTTTGTACTGTTCTGATCTAGCCATCTCAGCACCACCAATTCTACCTGAAACTTTGACTTTAATTCCCTTAGCTCCAACTCTCATTGCAGATGCAATAGCCTGCTTCATAGCTCGTCTATGAGATATTCTAGCTCTCAACTGTTGAGCAATAGAGTCACCAATTAGCTTTGCATCAATCTCGGGTCTTTTAATTTCAAATATATTAATTTGGATATCCTTTCCAGTAATTTTCTTGAGTTCATTTTTAAGCTTATCAACTTCAGAACCACCTTTACCAATAATAATACCAGGTCTTGCAGTATGAATTGTAATCTCCAACAATTTCATNGTTCTCTCTATTACAACTTTAGAAATACCACCTCTAGGTATNCTAAGTGCTATATAGTTTCNTATTTTATGATCTTCAACAATTTTTTCAGAGAAATTTTTTCCTCCNTACCAGCTAGATTCCCAGCCTTTTATAATTCCTAGTCTTAGACCTGTTGGATTAACTTTATTCCCCATCTTTTTTATTTTGTTTATTTAAGCTATCTAAAACAATTGTAACATGATTAGATCTCTTTCTAATTCTATGCGCTCTACCTTGTGGTGCAGGTCTTAACCTCTTAATCATTTTACCACCNTTCACATAAATTTCTTTTATATATAATTCTGCATCCTCAATCTTTTCCTCTTTATTCTTCTCTTGCCAATTAGAAATACCTGAAAGAAGAAGTTTTTCTAATCTCTTAGATCCAATTTTAGAATCAAATTTTAAAGTATTTAATGCTAAATCAACACCCATACCCCTGATAAGGTCNGCTATTAATCTCATTTTTCTAGGAGAGGTAGGGACGTTATTAAGTTTTGCTACAGCTTCCATTATCTATTCTTTTTATTGACATGTCCCCTAAAATTTCTTGTTGGAGAAAACTCTCCAAGTTTGTGACCAACCATATTCTCAGTTACATATACAGGAATGAACTTATTTCCATTATGAACAGCTAAAGTATGTCCAACAAAATCTGGAGAGATCATAGATCTTCTAGACCAGGTTTTTATAACACCTTTGTTGCCTTTATCATTAGCATCTTCAACNTTTTTTCTAAGTCTGAAGTCAATATATGGTCCTTTTTTTAATGATCTAGCCATTTTCTACTTTCTTTTTTTAATAATAAGTTTATCAGAATATTTATTTTTCTTTCTAGTTTTTAGACCCTTACTGTAAAGACCATTCCTTGATCTAGGATGTCCTCCACTAGCCTTACCTTCACCACCACCCATAGGATGATCAACAGGATTCATAGCAACAGCTCTAACTCTAGGTCTTTTACCTAACCATCTATTTCTACCCGCCTTACCTAACCTTGTATTCATATGATTAGAATTTGATACGGCACCGATTGTAGCTCTACATGTCAATAGAACTAATCTCATCTCTCCTGATGGTAATTTTAAGGTCGCATACTTACCTTCTTTTGCAACAAGTTGAACATATGAGCCAGCACTCCTTGCCATTGCAGCTCCTTTCATAGGAAATAATTCTACATTGTGAATTATTGTTCCTAATGGAATTTTATCTAAATTCAGGCAATTTCCAACTTCAATAGGTGACGAATTACCAGAAATAACTTTCTGACCAACTTTAAGACCATTTGGCGCAATAACATAACTCTTTTCACCATCTAAATATGATAATAAGGCAATATTAGCTGACCTATTAGGATCATATTCAATAGTTTTGACAGTAGCTTCAATATCATCTTTTGTCCTCTTAAAGTCAATAACTCTCATTTTTCTTTTATGGCCACCACCAATATTTCTAACTGTCATTTTTCCACTACTATTTCTACCACCAGATTTTTTAAGAGATTTAACTAGTGACTTTTCAGGAGAACTTGAAGTTATCTCATCAAAAGAAGGGGCTATTCTAAATCGAAGACCTGGAGTAACTGGTTTAATTTTCTTTGACATCTCTTATAATTTAAATTTGTGAGTAAAAATCAATAAACTCACCTTCTTTTAATTGAACAATAGCTTTCTTATATGATGGTTTTCTACCACTAACAATACCTGTTTTAGTAAACTTTGATACCGATTTACCTAAGACATTAATAGTATTAACACTAACTACGTTTACATCATAAGTTTTTTCAACAGCTTTCTTTACTTGAACTTTATTGGCTTTTGTATCAACAATAAAGGAAAATTTTCCTTTATCATTAGATGAAGTTGCCTTTTCAGTAAGAATAGGTTTTATTAGTATTGCCATTTTACTTTAAAATTTCATTTAATTTTTTTACTGAATTCTCAACAAAAAATATTCTATCAGCATTTACAATATCATAAGTATTTATATCGTCAACTTTTTTAACAATTGCGTTTTTCAAGTTATTTGAAGAAAGTATTATATTTTTATGATTTTCAGAAGTTAAAAGCAATGACTTTTTATTTTCAATTGAAAAATTTGAAAGAATTTTAACATACTCCTTAGTCTTTGGAGACTTTAATTCAAAATTCTCTAGTACTACAACAGATTTCTCTTTAATCTTATGAGAAAGGGCTGACTTCCTAGCTAAATCTTTTACTTTTTTATTTATTTTATTTTTATATTCTCTAGGCTCTGGACCAAAGATTTGACCTCCACCTTTAAAAAGAGGGGATTTAATACTTCCAGCTCTAGCGGTACCGGTTCCCTTTTGCTTCTTTATCTTTCTAGTTGAGCCAACGATCTCTGATCTACCTTTAACTTTACTATTTCCTTGTCTCTGATTAGCTAAGTAACTTTTAACGTCAAGATATATAGCATGGTCATTAGGCTCAATAGAAAAAATCTTATCTGAAAGAGTAATTTTTTTTCCACTAGATTTCCCTGAAATTTTATTTATATCTACTTTCATTAACTTTTAATTTGATAAAACTACATATGTGTCTTTAGAACCAGGAACAGATCCTCCAACATAAATTAAATTATCTTTTTGATCAATCTTTAATATCTTAAGGTTTTGCATAGTCACCTTATCACCACCCATTCTACCACCCATTCTCATTCCTTTAAAAACTCTGGAAGGGGTTGAGCCAGCTCCTATAGAACCAGGAGCTCTATTCCTATTGTGNTGTCCGTGAGTATTTTGACCCACNCCACCAAAATTATGTCTTTTTACTACNCCTTGGAAACCTTTACCCTTTGAGATTGATGTGACATCAAGAAATTCGTTTTCATTAAAAACATCTNCAAGTTTAACTTCCATTCCTAGTTTAACTCTACTATCAAATTCTTTCCTAAANTTTCTGAATTCTACTANTTTCTTCTTAGGTGAAACATCAGAAACTGNNAAATGTCCTTTTATAGATTTATTTACCTTATTNGACTTTAANTCATCATATGATAGTTGAATTGCNCTGTAACCATCTTTGTNNCTATCTTTAATTTGAGTAACAAAACATGGCCCAGCCTCAATCACAGTACAGCCTATACTTCTTCCTCTNCTATCAAAAACACTGGTCATACCTAATTTTTTTCCTATTATACCTGACATTTTGTATATTTTCTTTACCTAAAATGTGTGCAAAGATAACAATTTAAGATATCCTGTCAAATAATAGAAAAGTTATTTTTAATAAAAAATTGATTNGGAATTATATTAATTTGACTTAATAATTTTCCTAATTTCTAGTAAATTATCTCCCTCGTAAATTACTAAAAAAATGAGNCCTTCATTAATATTATTTAAATCTATTTCCTCATAGATTTTAGACATATATAATCTATTCATATCAATAAATATTCTTCCATTAGAGTCTACTAGCTTATAGTTTACTACTTCATTAGTTATAAAATCTGATTCAATAGTAATTTTTTCGGAAGTAGGATTAGGAAAAATTTTTAATCTTATATCATTTTTTTCAAGGCCAAGAACTGTACCTTCAAACTCTTCAAATAAAATCCAATTAAAGTTAAAAGGTGTTTTTTTGAAGAAAAATCTTAATTTCCTATCACCAGATTCAAGATATACTTTAGGAAAGTTATTGAAAGTAACCCAATCCTGCCACCCATTAGTTGCAGGAAATGATACTGTATGTAAAACTTCATATGTAGAATCATATAACAATTGTAACTCAATAGTTCCTCCATTTGCATAATCTTGACTTCCATCCGAAGCAACCCTATAACTTAAGTCATAAAGTCCAGTTTCAGATACATTAACAACATAATCAACATAATCTGCTGAATCTAAATAACCAATATTCTGTCCTCCACCTTCATCCTCTGTCATTTCTAATGAGGTTCCAGACTGAAAAATATAATCTTCTGCCTGAACATATCCAGGGATAGGTATTCCAATTGATACAGAATCATCAAAGGCAATCCAATTTAGATTAAAAGGGCCATCCAATATTTTTAATCTAAGCTGATGATTTCCTTCAGGAAGAGTTAACGGTTTACTTGTACTTTCCCAATTTTGCCAACCACTAGTTGTTGGCAAGATCATATTTTGAACTGAGTTATAGCTTCCTGTTTCAGAGTCTAATATACTTAATTCAATTTGACCTCCTGATGACCAGTTAGGGTCTGCAGCTGATCTNTAAGTAACATTATAAGTTCCTTCAGAATTAACTTTGATATAGTAATCAGCGTAATCTCCATTATCCAAGCTAGCAATATTTTTTCCTCCACCTTCATCCGTTGCATTTTCTAGTTCCATTCCCTTTTGAAAGAAGTAATGTTCAGCCTCAATTTTACCAGGGATATTATGAATATAGGATATATTATTTTTAACAATTTCATCATAAAAAATTTGTAGTGCGTTTTCATCTGTTGATTTAATAGAACTACCTGAATAAGATATTGTAATTATATCACCTGGTTTAATTTCAATATCTAAATTTAAAATTATTGANCTNGGCGAAAGAGAATTAGAAATACTTGAAATACCTACTTCTTGATTNTTTATAAAAACTTTAAAACCTAATTGACTTGATGATGTAAAGCTTTTAATNTTTTTATTAAANTTTATATTTATTGAGTTTTCANTAAAAGTATTAGNAGAAACATAATTTGTTTCAANNTCTGAAATATTAGATACTTTATTAAATTCATAAAAACCTAAGTTAAATGTGCCCCTATTCACATAAAATATTAAACTTTCATCTCCTTCATCAATAACTAATGAATCTACTTTTAGATCTTCCCAGGTTTCCCATGAGTCTGTTTTTGGAACATCAACCATACTAGAAACCTGTTCTCCATTTAATTTAAAGAAAAAACTACCATCATCATCTTCAGTAGCAACTCTCACATTAACATTATAGACACCTGGTTCATCTAATTTAAAAGAATATTTCATCCATTCATCTTTTTCTATCCATCCTACATTATATCCATTTGATTCAGGGTCTATATTTTCTTGAATATCAACATTATCATTTCTTAATGACCACCCATTATTCCAAGCAGAAAAATCACCACCATAATTAGCTTCTGCACCTCCATCATAATATGCTTGACCCATTACACCCATATCAAAATCTGAAGCATAAATTTTACCTGGTATTACATTATCGGTATAAGGTTTTGTCTCATCTGAAAAAGGTTGCCTAAATAGAGCGTCAACGATATCTTTATGATAAAAACAATTTTCAATTTTAATGTCTTCAGTAAGTTGGCTTAGTCCAGCAATAGCATCTTCTTTGGACGGAACTATATTTCCTCCATTCCAATACTCTACTAGCATTTTATATTTATCATTATAATCTATCGAAAGTGGTGGTTGAATGGCACCAATTCTCTTTAAAGGCCACCATGCCCATCCAATTCCATTTTCCTCAAAAACCTTAACGGCATCTCTATACCAAAAATTTGAGTTTTCTCCAGTTTCCCCAACAAAAAGAGGAACATTCAAGGTATCTCTAAGAGGTAACATCCAATCTAAATATCCCTGATCTACTGGACTCCAATACTTATGTGGACTATAGACAAGATTATTATCCCAAGGAGGTGTTAACCCTGTAAAATCATTTGCAAACCAGTTTCCTTCAATAAATAAGATATGATTATCTCCTACATCTGTCCTAATTGCGCTTGTTATTTTAACATATAATTCTTTTAATAATACTCCTCCAGGAATTTCCCAGTTTGGTTCATTAATTAAATCATATCCGGCTATCCATTCCTCATTTTTATATCTCTGAGATAATCTTTTCCATAATTCAACAGTCTTATTTTGATTTAATTCACTCTCCCAAAGAGAAGGCTTAGTCGGATCATAATCTGAAATATCTGCGTTATAACCTTGTCCACCAGGCGCAGCATGTAAGTCAATCATAAGATAAATTTCATTTTCTTTACACCAACTAAGAAGAGAATCTAAAAGGTTATAACCTACCTCTAGTTCTGTATAGGCACCAGGAAAAGGTTCTTGCTCTATTGGTAAAGTAAATAAATTGTAATGTATGGGTGCTCTTACTAAATTAAAACCCCAAGATTTCATTGAATCTATATCCGTCTTAGAAACATGATTTTTAAGCCAATTATCATAGAAAATTTGAGTTTCATCTTCTCCTACTAACTCAATAATTTTATCTTTAATCTGATATTGTGTAGAAGAAAAACCTCCTGGAGCCATCATATAACCCTCCTGAACCATCCATCCGCCCAACCCCATACCTCTTAAAATTACAGTATCACCTTTTTCATTAACTATGGATTTACCAGATGTACTAAGAAGGTTTTGAGAAAAAGAATAATTTGAAAAAAGTAGAAGAACTACAAAAAATTTACAAAATTTGGTCATAGAAATACGAAGTAATATGACAGACCTTAAAATTCAAAATTTAATATACTAAACTTTAATTTCAACATCTACTCCACTTGGCAATTCAAGTTTCATTAGAGCATCTACAGTCTGACTACTATTGGAATAAATATCTAATAATCTTTTATATGTACATAGTTTGAACTGCTCTCTAGATGTTTTATTAACATGTGGAGATCTTAATACAGTAAAAATTTCTTTTCTAGTAGGTAAAGGAATTGGACCACTAACTATAGCACCTGTTGTCTTTACTGCCTTAACAATCTTCTCAGAACTTTTATCTACAAGGTTATAGTCAAATGATTTTAGTTTTATTCTGATTTTTTGTGACATTATAGTATTAATTTATTTCTCCGTTATTTTTTTTAATTATTTCCTCTGCAATATGTTTTGGGACACTGCTATAGTGAGAGAAAGTTAAAGAAGCAGATGCTCTCCCAGAGCTTAATGTTCTAAGATCAGTTACGTAACCAAAAAGTGCAGAAAGAGGGACATCAGCCTTAATTATCTGAGAATTACCCTTCATATCCATACCTTTCATTATACCTCTTCTTTTATTAAGATCTCCAGTTACTCCACCTGTAAACTCATCAGGAGAAGTGACTTCAACAGACATAATAGGCTCCATTAAAACTGGTTGAGCTTTTTTAGCAGATTTTTTAAATGCTATTCCTGCAGCAAGCTCAAAAGAAAGTGAGTCAGAATCAACATCATGAAAAGATCCATCATATAACCTTACCTTTAAAGACTGTACAGGAAAACCTGCTAGAGGCCCATTACTCATTGCGTTTTTAAATCCTTTTTCTACAGCAGGAATAAATTCTCTAGGAATTTTACCTCCAGTAATTTGATTTACAAATTGAAGACCCTCGCCTTCTACATCCTCATCTCTAGGACCTATCTCAAATACAATATCAGCAAACTTACCTCTACCTCCCGATTGTTTTTTATAGACCTCCTGGTGTGTAGTGGATGATAATATAGATTCTTTATAAGCAACCTGAGGAGCACCCTGATTAATTTCAACTTTAAACTCTCTTTTAAGTCTATCTATAATAATTTCTAAGTGAAGTTCTCCCATTCCCCTAAGAACAGTTTGACCAGTTTCCTCATCAGTGTTAACTCTTAGTGTTGGATCTTCTTCTATAAGTTTACTTACAGCCATTCCTAATTTATCAACATCAGCCTGTTGTTTTGGTTCTATAGCATAACCAATTACAGGATCAGGAAATGACATAGACTCTAAGACAATTTTAGATTTTTCATCAGAAAGTGTGTCACCTGTTTTAATATCTTTAAATCCAACTCCAGCACAAATATCACCAGCATTTACAGCATCAATAGGATTTTGCTTATTAGAATGCATTTGCATTAGTCTAGAAATTCTTTCCTTTTTTCCATTTCTATTGTTAAAAATGTATGATCCAGCATCGAGCTTACCAGAGTAAACTCTAAAAAAACATAATCTACCCACAAATGGATCCGTAGCAATTTTAAAAGCAAGAGCAGCAAAAGGCTCATCATTACTTGGTTTTCTTGATGTTTCTTCTTCATTATCTGGATTTGTACCTATTACTGGAGGTAAATCTAGAGGTGAAGGTAAATATGAACATACTGCATCTAAAAGAGCCTGGACACCTTTATTTTTGAAAGCAGAACCACACATGACAGGAGAAAAAGACATATCTATTACTGCTTTTCTAATTGCAGCCATCATTTCTTCCTTGGTTATAGAGTCAGGATCTTCAAAAAACTTCTCAAGTAAATTATCGTCATATTCTGCAACATTTTCTACAAGATTTTGTCTCCACTCTTCAACAGTATCTTTAAGATTTTCAGGTATATCAACAACATTATATGTCATACCCATATCATCTTCATTCCATACGATTGCTTCATTAGTAATTAAGTCAACTACTCCTTTAAAACCTTCTTCTGCACCTATGGGAATTTGAAGAGGAACTGGTTTTGCGTTCAACTTTTCCTTAATCTCTTTAACAACATTTAAAAAGTCAGCTCCAGCTCTATCCATTTTATTTACAAAACAAATTCTAGGGACTTTATACTTATCAGCTTGTCTCCATACAGTTTCAGACTGAGGCTCAACTCCCGAAACAGCACAAAACAATGCAACTGCACCATCAAGTACCCTTAACGACCTTTCTACCTCAACTGTGAAATCAACGTGACCTGGGGTATCAATAATATTTACTCTGAAGTCACTTGTGCTATCTATAATTTTTCCTTGTTGTGTAGGGTATTTCCAATAAGTTGTGGTAGCAGCTGAAGTGATAGTAATCCCTCTTTCCTGTTCTTGCTCCATCCAATCCATAGTTGCAGCACCATCATGGACTTCACCAATTTTATGACTTAAGCCAGTATAGTATAATATTCTTTCAGTAGTAGTAGTTTTACCAGCATCAATATGAGCCATGATCCCGATATTTCTTAAATAATTTAAATCTTTAATTGCTGCCATAATAAATTAAAATCTGAAGTGAGAGAATGCCTTGTTAGCTTCAGCCATTCTATGAGTATCATCTTTCTTTTTAACAGCTCCACCTTCACCTTTGGACGCTGCAATAATTTCATTTGCAAGTCTTTCTACCATAGACTTCTCATTTCTATTTCTGGCATACTGAATTAACCACTTTTGGCTTAGTGTTATCTTTCTATTTGGCCTTACTTCTATAGGTACCTGGAAATTAGCACCTCCAACTCTTCTACTTTTTACTTCAACAGAAGGCATGACATTATTAAGTGCTTTCTTCCATACTTCAAGACCTTTTTCTTTAGTCTTATCCTCAACTATTTTCAAAGAATCATAGAAAATAGAATAAGAAACACTTTTTTTCCCATCATGCATTAAATTATTTACAAACTGAGTAACTAAAGTATCCTTGTATATAGGATCAGGTAAAAAATATCTTTTCTTTGGCTTAGATTTTCTCATTTACTACTTCTTTGCTTTTGGTCTTTTGGCACCATACTTAGATCTTCTCTGAGTTCTATCATCAACACCTCCAGTATCTAGGGTACCCCTAATAACATGGTATCTAACACCAGGTAAATCTTTTACTCTTCCACCTCTAATTAATACTATGGAGTGCTCTTGTAGATTATGCCCTTCTCCTGGGATATAAGCATTTACTTCTTTTCCATGAGAAAGTCTAACTCTTGCAACTTTTCTCATAGCAGAATTAGGCTTCTTTGGAGTAGTAGTATATACTCTTGTACAAACCCCCCTTTTCTGAGGACAGGAATCTAAAGCAGGAGACTTAGATTTAGACTTGAGCTTCTTTCTTCCTTTTCTTACTAGTTGTTGTATAGTTGGCATAATATTATTTAAATGCGACGCAAAAATAGAAATTCATACGTCTTAAACAAAATTTTTTAAGTCTTTCTAACTATATAAATTATTTGTTTGGTTGACTATTAATATCTAATGGAAATTTAGGCAATTCGTTAAAATCTTTAATTTCCTCATATTTTTGCTCATACTTTGAAATATTATCGTTTAAAGCAATAGAAAATTTTTTCGCATGCTCAGGCGTAATAATAATTCTAGAATTAACTTTTGCCTTAGGAACCCCAGGCATAAGCTGTATGAAATCAACTACAAACTCACTGCTAGAGTGTGCTATCATAGCTAGGTTTGCATATTTTCCTTTTGAAATTTCATCTGATAACTCAATATTTATCTGATTCTGTTTTTGACTCATTTTTGATCTTGTTTATTTTCTTCAAGAACATCAGAGCTAACAGACTCATCAAGAATAATATTTCCTTTAGACTTTGAAATAAGCTCATCATACTCCCTTTCAGAACCTACTATCATGTCACTATATTCTTTTAATCCAGTTCCTGCTGGGATCAAGTGTCCTACAATTACATTCTCTTTAAGTCCTCTTAAATCATCAACTTTACCTCTGATTGAAGCTTCACTTAAAACTTTTGTTGTTTCTTGGAATGAAGCAGCAGAAATAAAACTCTCTGTTCCTAAAGAGGCTCTAGTTATCCCTTGTAGTGAAGGTCTAGAAACAGCTGCATCAGCATTTCTAAATTCAATAATCTTTTTATCATTTCTTCTTAGAGATGAGTTTTCATCTCTCAATTCCCTTGATGAAATTATTTGACCTTCTCTAAATAAACTAGAATCACCAGGATTAGTAACTACCTTTTTCTCAAAAATAGCGTCATTGACATTACTAAAAACAAGCTTATCTACTTTTTCATCTTGCAAGAAACTAGTATCTCCTGAATCAACAATGATAACTTTTTGCATCATCTGTCTTACAATAACCTCTATATGTTTATCATTTATTTTAACACCTTGCAGTCTATAAACCTCTTGAATTTCATTAACTAGATAATCTTGAACTTCGGTTGGACCTTTGATTGACAAAATATCAGCAGGAGTAATAGCTCCATCTGATAAAGGAGAACCCGCTTTAACATAATCATTATCTTGAACTAAAATATGTTTAGATAAAGACACTAAATATTTCTTCTTGGTTCCATCTTTAGACTCAATAAAGATTTCTCTATTCCCTCTCTTTATTCCACCATAAGATACAACTCCATCAATTTCACTAACAACAGCAGGATTTGATGGGTTTCTTGCTTCAAATAACTCAGTTACCCTAGGAAGACCTCCAGTTATATCTCTAGACTGACCAATCATTCTAGGAATTTTTGATAAAATAGTTCCAGGATTTACAGAACTTCCTTTCTCAACCGAAAGGTGAGCTCCAACAGGAATATTATATCCTTTTTCTCCATCCTTAGATTTAACTATAATAGCTGGATTTTTAGTTTTATCCCTACACTCCACAATAACCTTCTCTCTGTGTCCAGTTTGCTCATCAAATTCTTCTTTGAATGTGATACCTTCTTCAATAGATTCAAAATCAATTTTACCTTTAAGTTCAGATAAAATAACAGCATTGTATGGATCCCAATTACAAAGAATATCTCCTTTAGTTACTTTCTGACCATCCTTTACTTTAAGATATGATCCGTAAGGAACATTATTAGAAATAAGTGTAACACCTTTACTGTTTACTAATTTAACCTCACCACTTCTTGCCATTACAACCTCAGCTTTATTTCCTTCACTATCCTTTGTAGATACAGATCTAATTCCATCAAATACAATTTTACCGTCAAACTTAGCCTTTACATTTGCGTCTATAGCAATATTTGAAGCTGTACCACCAACATGAAATGTCCTTAAAGTTAGCTGGGTTCCTGGTTCACCAATTGACTGAGCAGCAATAACTCCTACCGCTTCTCCTGTATTAGCCATCTGTCCATTAGCTAAATTTCTACCATAACATTTAGCACAAGCACCTCTTTTTGTTTCACAAGTAAGTACTGATCTAATTTCTATTTCTTCTATACTAGTCTGATCGATTTTCTGAGCAATTATCTCATCTATCTCTTCTCCTGACTCAATAATGAGTTCATTAGATATTGGATCATATACATCATGAACAGTAACTCTACCAAGAATTCTTTCTGATAATGGTTCAACTATATCCTCATTATCTTTCAATGCACTTATTGTAACACCTCTTAGCGTACCACAATCTTGTTCATTAATAATCACATCTTGTGCTACATCAACAAGTCTTCTAGTTAAATACCCTGCATCAGCTGTTTTCAAAGCAGTATCAGCTAATCCTTTTCTAGCACCATGAGTTGAAATAAAGTACTCAATAACATCCAGACCTTCTTTAAAGTTTGATAGAATTGGATTTTCAATAATTTCACCAACTGAACCTGATAAGTTTTTTTGAGGTTTAGCCATTAAACCTCTCATACCACCTAACTGCCTAATTTGCTCCCTTGAACCCCTTGCTCCTGAATCCATCATCATATAAATTGGATTAAAACCTTGGTCGTTATCCTCAAGTTGATTCATCAGGGTAGTAGTAAGCCTAGTATTTGACCTAGTCCATATATCAATAACTTGATTATATCTTTCATTATCAGTTATAAGACCCATATAATAGTTATCCCATACGGCCTTAACTTCTTTTTTAGCAGAATCTACTAATGATTGTTTCGCCTCTGGAATTTGAATATCACCTAACCCCATAGACAAACCTCCTTCATAAGCCATCTTAAAACCTAGTTCTTTAATATTATCAAGAAACTCAGCTGTTCTAGATATTCCACATACCTTATAAACTATAGAAATTATCTGTTGTAATTTCTTTTTTGTTAATAACTCATCTATATAACCTACTTCCTCTGGAATTAAATCATTAAATAGAACTCTTCCTGCAACTGTTTCTATTACTTTGTTCTCTAAAGTTCCATCAGCTAATCTAATATTAGTTCTTATTTTGATGTATGCATTCTTATCTAATTTATCTTCGTTTAATGCAATAATTACCTCTCTTGAGTTGGAAAAAACAAAACCTTCACCTTTAAGAGGTTGTTCTTTAGTAGACTTTTTACCTTTAGAAACATAATATAAGCCAAGAACCATATCCTGAGAAGGAACGGTAATTGGTGCACCATTAGCAGGGTTAAGAATATTATTAGATCCCAACATTAAAAGAGATGCCTCTATAATTGCTTCATGGCCAAGTGGTACATGAACAGCCATCTGGTCACCATCAAAGTCAGCATTAAAAGCAGTACAAGCTAAAGGATGTAATTCTATGGCTTTACCTTCAATTAATTTGGGTTGAAATGCTTGAATACCTAACCTATGTAGAGTAGGTGCTCTATTTAGAAGGACAGGATGACCAACTAAAACATTTTCTAAAATATCCCAAATTACTGGCTCTTTTTTGTCTACAAGTTTTTTTGCAGATTTTACTGTTTTAACAATACCTCTTTCAATTAACTTTCTTATAATAAAAGGTTTAAATAACTCTGCGGCCATATCTTTAGGAAGACCACATTCATGCATTTTAAGTTTTGGCCCAACTACAATTACCGATCTACCTGAATAATCAACTCTTTTACCAAGAAGATTTTGTCTAAACCTACCTTGCTTACCTTTAAGCATATCTGTTAAAGATTTTAAGGATCTATTACCATCTGATCTTACAGCATTAATTCTTCTTGAATTATCAAATAAAGAATCTACTGCTTCTTGAAGCATCCTCTTCTCGTTTCTTAAAATAACTTCAGGAGCTCTTATCTCAAGTAATCTTTTAAGTCTATTATTTCTTATTATAACCCTTCTATACAAGTCATTAAGATCAGATGTCGCAAATCTACCTCCATCTAGAGGTACAAGAGGTCTTAACTCAGGTGGAATTACAGGAATCATCTTAACAATCATCCACTCTGGTTTATTATCTATATTTTCTCTAGAATCTCTGAATGATTCAATTACTCTTAATCTTTTGAGAGCTTCTGCTTTCCTTTGTTGAGATGTCTCATTTGCAGCTTTATACCTAAGATCGACAGATAAAGAGTCAAGGTCTATTTGTGATAAAAGCTCTGCAATGGCCTCTGCTCCCATCTTAGCAATAAATTTGTTTGGATCATCATTCGGCAACAAATAATTGTCTTTTGGAAGAGAATCTACAATGTTTAGGTATTCTTCTTCAGTCAATAAGTCCATCTTCTGACAACCATCCTCTTCTTTGACACCAGGATTAATTACCACATATCTTTCGTAGTAAACTACCTGGTTGAGTTTCTTTGCTGGAATACCCAACATATAACCAATTTTATTTGGTAATGTCCTAAAATACCAAATATGAGCAACGGGTACCACTAATTCAATATGACCCATTCTCTCTCTCCTAACTTTCTTTTCAGTTACCTCAACACCACATCTGTCACATATAATCCCCTTGTATCTTATTCTCTTATATTTTCCACANTGACATTCCCAATCTTTTACAGGTCCAAAAGTTCTCTCACAGAAGAGACCNCCCATTTCNGGTTTAAATGTCCTGTANTTAATNGTTTCAGGAGCTGTAACTTCACCAAAAGAGTTTTCAAGTATAGATTCAGGAGAAGCTAAACTTACTATAATTTTTGAAAAGTTACTTGATTTATTGATTTTGTTAGATATCATAAACTGTTTATTAAATTTTTATTTCATTGTAATTTCTAAAGCCAAACCTCTTAATTCATGAATCAAAACNTTAAANGATTCAGGAANACCNGGAGTTTGCATATTTTCACCTTTNACAATAGCNTCATAAGCCTTTGCNCTACCTATTATATCATCAGATTTAATAGTTAATATTTCTTGNAGAACATGAGAAGCACCAAAAGCTTCAAGAGCCCAAACTTCCATTTCNCCAAAACGTTGTCCACCAAATTGTGCTTTACCTCCAAGAGGTTGTTGTGTAATCAAAGAATAAGGACCAATTGANCTNGAATGCATTTTATCATCAATTAAATGTCCTAGNTTAAGCATNTATATTACACCAACAGTAACAGGTTGNTCAAATCTTTTTCCNGTNGANCCATCATATAAATGAGTCCTNCCAAATGAAGGAAGATTAGCCTTATCNAGCTCTTTACTAACCTCATCAGCAGTTGCTCCATCAAATATNGGTGTNCTATACTTTTTATTTAATTTNANACCAGCCCAACCTAATGCNGTTTCATAAAGNTGACCTATATTCATCCTTGAAGGNACACCTAAAGGATTAAGAACTATATCTACAGTAGAGCCATCTTCTAAGAATGGCATATCTTCTTCCTTTACAATTCTAGCTACCACACCCTTATTACCATGCCTTCCGGCCATTTTATCTCCAACTTTCAGTTTTCTTTTCTTAGCAACATATACTTTTGCCATTTGAACTATACCAGGAGCTAACTCATCACCAACTTCTAATGTGAATTTCTCTTTTTTATAACCTGAAGCTAAATCATTTCTTTTAATAACATAATTTTTTACAGCTCTAGATACTGAATCATTAGTTTTCTTATCTTCGGTCCAGTCCTCTAAGACTACATCTTGTATCAAACTAGATTCTTCAGGAACATTTAAACTATTTATATCATAGTATATATTCTTCTTAGGGAACAACTTGTCTTCTATCATTTTTCTACTAAACTTCACACCTGCCTTAACTAGCTGATCACCATACTTGTGACTTATCCCATTACATTTTTTATTTTTCAATAACTTTTCGAACTTAGAAATCAATCTCTCTTTAAGATCAACCAATGATTTACCGTAATCTGCCTTTAATAACTCAATTTGTTTTTTGGCTAATTTCTTTGAGTCTTTATCTTTCTTCTGTCTTGTAAAAAGTTTAGTATCAACTACCACACCATTTAGAGATGGTGGTGCCTTTAATGAAGCATCTTTAACATCTCCTGCCTTATCACCAAANATTGCTCTTAATAACCTTTCTTCAGGTGTTGGATCACTTTCTCCCTTNGGAGTTATTTTTCCAATTAAAATATCCCCCTCCTTAACTTTAGCTCCAATCCTAATTACTCCATTTTCATCTAAATCTTTAATTGATTCATCACTTACATTAGGTATTTCATTAGTAAACTCTTCTTCACCTCTTTTTGTGTCTCTTACTTCGAGTTTAAATTCTTCAATATGTAAAGAAGTAAAAACATCCTCCTTTACTACTTTTTCTGATATCACAATTGCATCCTCAAAATTATATCCTTTCCAAGGCATGAAGGCAACTTTTAAATTTCTTCCAAGTGCAAGTTCTCCACCTTGGGTAGCAAAACCTTCACAAATAACTTGACCTTTTTTAACTTTTTCACCTGATTTAACAGTAGGTGTTAAGTTCACACATGTGTCTTGATTAGTTCTTCTAAACTTAATAAGATCATATGTTTTAGAATTTTCATCAAAAGAAACTAGCTTCTCATTTGCATCTAAATCATATTTAATTTCAATAGTATTAGCATCAACATAAGAAACTGTACCCTTACCTTCTGCAACAATAGTAGACCTTGAATCTTTAGCTACCCTATATTCCATACCAGTACCAACTATTGGTGAATCTGGTCTCATAAGAGGGACAGCTTGTCTCATCATATTTGAACCCATCAGTGCTCTATTAGCATCATCATGTTCAAGGAATGGAATTAGAGAAGCAGCAACTGATACAATTTGGTTTGGAGCTACATCCATATATTTTAATTCCTTATTTTTTGCCAATGGAAAATCACCCTCATATCTAGCCTTAACAGTATTTTCTACAAATTGACCGTTTTTCTTAAGAGGTACATTAGCCTGGGCAATGTAAGACTCATCTTCTTCCTCAGCAGTCAAATAACTTATTTTACCCGTCATATCAACTTTNCCATTAGAAACTTCTCTGTAAGGTGTTTCAATGAATCCCATATTATTTACCTTAGCATGAACACATAATGAAGAAATAAGACCAATATTTGGACCTTCAGGTGTTTCTATAGTACATAGTCTTCCATAGTGAGTATAATGTACATCTCTAACTTCAAAACCAGCTCTTTCTCTAGATAAACCACCAGGTCCAAGAGCAGACATCCTTCTTTTATGAGTAATTTCAGCTAATGGATTTGTTTGGTCCATAAATTGAGATAACTGATTAGTTCCAAAGAATGAATTAATGACAGATGTCAAAGTTCTAGCATTAATCAAATCAACTGGTTTAAAATCCTCATTATCTCTTACGTTCATTCTCTCTTTTATAGTTCTTGACATTCTAGCAAGACCAACACCAAACTGAGAATATAATTGCTCACCAACAGTTCTAACTCTTCTGTTACTCAAATGATCAATATCATCAACAACTGTTTTCGCATTTATTAAAGTGATCAAATACTTCACAATTAATATAATGTCTTCGTTTGTTAGAACTCTAACATTGTAATCAGTATCAATATTTAATTTTTTATTGATTCTATATCTACCAACTTCTCCTAGGTCATACCTTTTATCACTAAAAAATAAATTCTGAATAATATCTCTTGCTGTCTGTTCATCTGGGGCTTCAGTATTTCTTAGCTGTCTATAAATCTCTTCAAGAGCCTCCTTTTCAGAATTCGAAACATCTTTTTTTAATGTATTATAAATGATAGCAAATTCACCTACATTGATATCTTCTCGGTGAATTGTAACATAAGGTGCTTCTGACTCAAGTATTACATCAATATCTTCTTCTTGAAGGATATGATCCCTGTCAAGTATTAACTCATTTCTATCTACTGATATTACCTCTCCAGTATCTTCATCTACAAAATCTTCAACCCATGTTTTAAGAACCCTAGCTGCTAATTTTCTTCCTAATGCTTTTTTTAATGTGGTTTTTTTAGCTTCAACTTCTTCAGATAATTTAAAAATATCTAGGATGTCTTTGTCAGATCCAAAACCAATAGCTCTAAGTAATGTAGTAATTGGAAACTTCTTTTTTCTATCAATATAAGCATACATCACATTATTTACATCCGTAGCGAATTCAATCCAAGACCCTCTAAATGGAATAATTCTTGCTGAGTACAAAGGTGTACCATTTGTGTGCTTACTCTGAGCAAAAAACACACCAGGAGATCTATGTAACTGAGATACAATAACTCTTTCTGCACCATTTATTACAAAAGAACCTTTATTAGTCATATAAGGTATATTACCTAAAAATACTTCCTGTTCTATTGTTTCAAAATCATCATTATCATCATCATTACATATCAACCTTAATTTAGCTTTTAATGGTAGTGAATATGTAAGACCTCTATCAATACATTCTCCTACTGAGTATTTTGGAGGATCTACTGTATAGTCAATAAATTCTAAGACAAAATTATCTCGGGAATCAGATATAGGAAAGTTCTCCTTAAATACCTTGAAGAGACCTTCATTATCTCTCTTCTCTGGAGGTGTCTCCAGCTGAAAAAAGTCTTTATAGGATTGTAATTGAACATCCAAAAAATCTGGATACTCAACTGTATTANTTAGTTTAGAAAAGTCTGTTCTAATAGATGATATTTTCAATTGATTATATTTTTNAAGTTATAAATATCCCACACACTCAATGGTGTGGGAATAAAAAAGTNTTAAATGATAATTAGCTTAATTCAACCTCAGCACCAGCTTCTTCTAGCTGCTTTTTAGCTGCTTCAGCTTCATCTTTAGGAACACCTTCCTTAATTGCTTTTGGAGCTCCATCAACCATATCTTTAGCGTCTTTTAGACCAAGTCCAGTAATTTCTTTTACCAACTTAACTACAGCTAANTTAGATGCTCCAGCTGATTTTAAAGTAANATCAAAACTTGATTTTTCTTCAGCTGCTCCAGCGTCTGCACCACCTGCTGCTGCACCACCNGCTACTACAGTTGCTGCTGCTGCTGGTTCNATACCATATTCGTCTTTTAATATATTAGCTAATTCACTTACATCTTTAACCGAAAGGTTNACAAGATCTTCAGCCATCTTCTTAATATCTGCCATTTTAATTTAATTTAAAGTTTATACACTATTNTTGTTTGTCTTCAAGTGCCTTAANAACACCTGAAATTTTATTTTCAGAACTTTTAAGTAATGAAATAATATTTTTAGCTGGAGACTGAAGTAANAANACTATNTCTCCAATAATTTCTTCTTTNCCTTTNAANTTAGATAATGAATCTAGGTTATCATCACCTAAGAAAATATCTGACTCNATAGANGCAGCCTTTAGAGAAGGNTGNTCAGAATCTAAAGATTTNCTAAACTCTTTTAAAACTTTNGCNGGNCCACTTGGAGTCTGANTAGTAAATAATANACCNGANAAACCNTTTAANGAATCNCCATTNAGTNATCTCAGANTAATCTTCTTCNTGATTTTCTANAGCTTTNTTAATAAAAGTNTTTTTAACNACCTTGTATTCTACATCTTNCTTAAANCACTTTTCTCTNAAATTATTTACCTGATCCACAGTTAATCCNGAAGCATCAAGCAAATAGAAAATATTATTTTCTTTAAACTTTTNTGTAAGGTCTTTAACTAATTCTANTTTATTTTCTTTTCTCATTTTAACTCATTAACATAGAACTGTCAATCTTTATAGCACTACTCATAGTNCTTGANAGATTAACACTTTTAAAATAAATCCCCTTCGANGAAGAAGGTTTTAATTTCATTACAGTATTTAATAATTCCATNGCATTCTCTTGTATCTTCTTTGGCTCNAANGATACTTTTGCTACTGATGCATGTATNATNCCNGTTTTATCNACTTTAAAATCTATTTTNCCCTTTTTNACATCTTCAATAGCTTTACCAATNTCATTNGTNACNGTTCCAGACTNAGGNTTTGGCATTAATCCNCTTGGNCCTAANACTTTNCCNAGTTTACCNAGTTTNGCCATNAGNGATGGCATNGTTATAATTACATCTATGTCTGTCCAACCANNNCTAATTTTTTTNACNTAGTCATCTAAACCAACNTGATCAGCNCCAGCTTTTTTTGCTTCATCTTCNTTATCNGGNGAACANAATGCTAAAACNCTAATANNTTTNCCTGTTCCATGAGGTAAAGAGACATTACCNCTAACCATNTGNTCAGCTTTTTTAGGATCAACNCCTAATCTTATATCTAAGTCTACTGATGCATCAAATTTAGTTGTAGATATTTCTTTAACAATTTTTGANGCTTCTTCAATNGTATAATGTTTNTCNACATCATACTTNCCTTGAACTNCCTTTNTNTTNTTAGTAAGTCTACTCATTTAATTTAAATTTTCTGGAAATGTTCCTTTTACTNTTACNCCCATNCTTCTTGCNGTACCAGCTACCATCTTCATAGCNGANCNNACTTTAAAAGCATTTAAGTCNTTCATTTTTGTTTCTGCAATATCTTTNACTTGATCCCAAGTAATGGNNGCAACTTTATTNANGTTTGGTTGATCAGAACCTTTNTTNTTATTTGCNGCCTGTAATATTAATACNGNNGCAGGTGGNGTCTTNATAACAAAATCAAATGATTTGTCTTTATANATNGTAATAACAACNGGNAANACTTGACCNTTTCTATCNTCAGTCCTNGCATTAAACTGATTACAAAANTCCATAATATTTACACCCTTACTACCTANNGCAGGACCAACNGGAGGNGCAGGGTTTGCCTGACCACCTCTNACTTGTAATTTTAAATATCCATCTANTTGCTTTGCCATATTANTTAANTTGNTTTTTCAACCTGATAATANTTAAGTTCTACAGGNGTNTTTCTACCAAAAATTTTNACNGTTACATTTACTTTTTTTCTNTCTTCAAAAACTTGAGNAATNGAACCAGTAAATCCATTAAAAGGACCATCCATAACNTTAACATCTTCTCCTACTACNAATGGAGAAAGCATNGANTCATCTTCACTGTTAGANTCATCAAANTTACCAAATATTCTATTTATTTCTGCTTCTCTTAATGGTATTGGAACNCTAGAAGCNCCAGAACCTGAACCAAGAAAACCAATNACNCCNGGNACATTTTTNATNACGTGNTGAACCTCTCCATGAGAGAAATCTGCAGAAACTANTACATANCCAGGAAAATAATTTTTTTCTTTAATTTTTTTCTTNCCNTCCCTCATCACATANACNTTTTCATANGGTATCATTACCTCNGGAATAAATTTCTCNAGATNATTTCTTTTNATCTCCTTCTCTAAATAAGTTTTAATCTTATTNTCTTTTCCACTTATAGCNCTCAATACATACCAGTTTAAACTCATCTATATTTTATATTATATTTTTAAAAATTCTCGTAAAAAAGAGACATNACATTTTCAAATCCTAAATCAATAANGCCAATAAANANAGCGAANATTAANGANGCAACTAACACCANAACNGAACTNCTTTGNAGACTGNTAATCGATGGCCAGGTAACTTTATTTACCATTTCTTGATAAGATTCAGAGATTAAAACAATTAATTTATTCATACCAAAAAAATTAAAACGGCCAAGCACGGGTGGAGTGACTCGAACACCCAACCAACGGTTTTGGAGACCGCTACTCTACCAATTGAGCTACACCCGTATTACTAAAATGCAGGCCAACGGCCTGCAAATTTAGAATAATTGTTATTATTTAACAAATAAATAAGTTAAATAATTAGCTAAAAAAAAATTTATAAAAATTTAGTCTAAAATTTCGGTTACCTGACCTGCTCCAACAGTTCTTCCACCCTCTCTAATTGCAAATCTTAGTCCTTGCTCAAGAGCAACTTTATTGATCAATTTAACTTCGATAGTTAAGTTATCTCCTGGCATTACCATCTCAACTTTATCTGGTAACATAATTTCACCAGTAACATCAGTTGTTCTCATATAGAATTGAGGTCTATACTTATTAAAGAATGGCGTATGTCTTCCACCTTCCTCTTTAGATAAAACATAAACTTCAGCCTTAAAATGAGCATGAGGATTAACTGATCCTGGCTTACAAATAATCATACCTCTTTTGATATCGGTTTTCTCAATACCTCTAAGAAGAAGACCAGCATTGTCACCAGCTTGACCTTTATCTAAAATCTTTCTAAACATTTCAACTCCTGTTATAGTAGACTTTAAATCTTCTGCTCCCATACCAATAATATCAACAGCGTCACCAGTATTTGTTATACCTCTTTCAATTCTACCAGTTGCAACGGTACCTCTACCTGTAATAGAGAATACATCTTCAACAGGCATTAAAAAGTCTTTATCTGTTTCTCTAGTAGGTTCTGGAATATAAGAATCAACATGACCCATCAGTTCCATTATTTTTTCAACCCATTGAGCTTCACCATTAAGCGCACCTAAAGCAGAACCTTGAACAACAGGAATATCATCACCTGGGAACTTATAGAAATTTAAAAGTTCTCTAATTTCCATTTCGACTAACTCCAAAAGTTCAGCATCATCAACAAGATCTACCTTGTTAATAAATACAACCAAAGCAGGAACTCCCACCTGTCTTGCTAAAAGGATATGCTCTCTTGTTTGAGGCATAGGCCCATCAGTACCAGCTACAACTAGGATACCTCCATCCATTTGTGCGGCACCCGTTACCATATTTTTTACATAATCTGCGTGACCAGGACAATCAACATGAGCATAATGTCTATTATCAGTTTGATATTCAACATGCGCAGTATTTATAGTAATACCCCTTTCTTTTTCTTCAGGAGCATTATCAATTTGTTCAAAATCTAACTTATCTGCTAAACCTTTATCCGCAAGGACTTTTGTAATAGCAGCAGTAAGAGTAGTTTTACCATGATCAACATGACCTACTGTCCCAATATTCACATGGGGTTTCGATCTATCAAAGGATTCTTTTGCCATAATTTTAAAATTTAACTCAAATTTAACTTATTTATATAATAATACAATTTTTAACATTTTTTTCGAGCCGATGACGGGAATTGAACCCGTGACCTCTTCCTTACCAAGGAAGTGCTCTACCTCTGAGCTACATCGGCATAAGAGCGGGCGAAGAGATTCGAACCCTCGACCTACAGCTTGGAAGGCTGTCGCTCTACCAACTGAGCTACGCCCGCTTATTTATTGTAAAAAATAAGTGGGGGGAGCAGGATTCGAACCTGCGAAGACATAAGTCAACAGATTTACAGTCTGCCCCAGTTGACCGCTTTGGTATCCCCCCATACTTAAAACTTACAATTTTTTGCCTATTAAGCTCAAAGGTCAGCAAAATTATATTCTTTTTTAATTATTACAAATTTTTAAATACAAATTAAATTTTTAAAAAATTACTTATTGAAGTAGATAAAAATTCATTATTAAATATTTACATTTATAATTGACAAAATGAAATACAAAAGAATACTCTTAAAGTTAAGCGGCGAAGCATTAATGAGTGATAAAAGTTATGGTATTGACTCTTCACTTCTAGAAAAGTACTCACAACAAATCAAAAATATTCATGACAAAGGAATTGAAATTGCGATAGTTATTGGAGGTGGAAATATTTATAGAGGTATTGAATCAGAAAAATCGGGAATAGATCGAGTTCAAGGGGATTATATGGGAATGCTAGCCACATTAATGAACAGTATGGCCCTACAAAGTCACTTAGAAAAGCTAGAGTGTGACACAAGGCTAATGTCAGGATTTAATATTGATCAAGTATGTGAGCCTTTTATAAGGAGAAGAGCAATTCGCCATTTAGAAAAAGGAAGAATTGTGATTTTTGGTGCAGGTCTTGGTAAACCATATTTTACAACAGACTCTACCGCAAGTCTTAGGGCTGTTGAGATAGAAGCTAATATAGTACTTAAGGGCACTAGAGTTGATGGAGTATATGACTCAGATCCAGAGAAAGTTAAGGATGCTATAAAGTTTAATGAGATATCTTTTGATGAAGCCTATGAAAGAAACCTCAAAATTATGGATATGACTGCATTTACATTATGTAAAGAAAACAATTTACCTATCATAGTATTTGACATGAATAAACCTGGAAACTTAGTTAAGTTAGTAGAAGGGAAAAAAGTAGGAACTTTAATATATTAGAATAATGGAAGAAATAGATTTAATTTTAGAAGATACCAAAGAGAGGATGGATAAGTCCATTCAGTTTTTAATTACAGAGCTAAAAAAAATTAGAGCTGGAAAAGCTTCTCCTAGTATGCTTGATGGAATTATGGTTGAATATTATGGGGCCCCAACTCCACTTATACAAGTTGCTTCAATAACAACTCCAGATAGTAGAACTCTTTTTATTAAGCCTTGGGAGAAAACAATAATTCAAGATATCGAAAAATCTATAGTAAATAGTGACTTGGGTCTCAACCCACAAAATGATGGAGAAAATGTAATAATAAATATTCCCCCTCTAACTGAAGAGAGAAGACTAGTTCTAGTGAAACAAATTAAAGGAGAAGGAGAAAAAGGAAAAATTAGCATAAGATCAGTTAGAAAGGAGTCCAATGAACTTATAAAAAAATTATCTAACGAAGGAGTATCTGAAGATGCAATTAGTGATGGAGAAAATGAAATTCAAAAAATAACTGATTCTAAAATTAACAAAGTAGATGAAGTTATTAAGTCTAAGGAGGTAGAAATTACTACTATCTAGAATAATAACTTTTTTTTTGTATTTGCTTCATTACATTCAATGGGACAAGAGATGATATATCCTCGTTTCTAGCAACTTTTTTTCTTATCAAGGATGAAGAAATATTATACAACCTTCCTGATAAAAAATTTTCTTTTTTTAAAGTAGATTCCCTAGGGTACACTAATATTTTATAGTTATTAATAATGTAATCACTTTCTTTCCAATCATTAATATTTTTATAATTGTCCTCTCCCATTAAAAGAATAAAATTATCATTTGGGTGTTTTTTAGATAACTCTAATAATGTTAGATAAGTATAGTTTGGTGTTTTCAAATTAAATTCCACTTTCGAGATAACAATTTTACTTTCACTCATTAATGCTAACCTCATGAGTTCATACCGATCATTTTTATCTAAAACCTCTTCTTTATCTGGGCTCTTAGGAGAAAGCACCATCCATACACTATCAATCTCTGTTTTTTTTAAAATCTCTCTCGCAATATTCAGGTGACCATTATGAATTGGGTTAAAGGATCCAAAAAATAAACCTACAGTCATACAGATAAAAATTTGATAACTACATTTAAAATGTCCTTGGAAGCTTTTTTAATATCACTATTCATGATTTTTTCATCAAATTTCTCTTTATGAGATATCTCAATTTTTGCTTTATTAACCCGTTCTTTAATTTTGTATTTAGCATCTGTTCCCCTCTTAATGAGTCTTTCCTCTAAGTCTGATAAACTCGGGACATCTATAAAAATTGATAAAGAATCTTTCCCAAAATATTTTTTTAAATTTAATCCACCTAGTACATCAACATCAAATATTATATTTTTATTCTTGTCTGTTAATCTCTTTATTTCACTTTTTAGAGTTCCTTTAAAATCATCATTATAAACCTGTTCCCACTCAATAAACTCATTATTTTTTATATGTTCATTAAATTCATCTTTTGAAATAAAATAATAGTCAATCCCTTCTTTTTCATTTTTTCTAATTTCACGAGTTGTCGAAGAAACAGAAAAAGAAAGGGACTTTAAATTTTCAAGTAAATAAGATGCAAGAGTTGACTTACCAGATCCAGATGGTGCAGATAGGATTATATATTTAGACATACTTAAAATTACTATCTTTTAGTATAATTTGAAATTATTATAATAACTCAATACTTCCAAAGTCAAAATGTTTTATTTTATCAATAATCATCAATGAAATTTTACCGTCATCTCTAACATCAATAATTTTACCTGAAAACCTATTTTCTTCTGATTTATAATTTAAGATTTCATTAAACCCTAAAAGTTTTTTTTTATATGATTCTTTATTTAGGCTACCCATTTCATTGTACTGTCTACTAAAATATGACTTAAATAGATCCAAAACGTCTTTCCTGTAAATTTTTTTATTTATTTCATTATAAATAGAGGTAGCTTTAATATTACCAAAATCTTTTTGGTTAATATTAATACCAATACCTAAAATAGATTTCTTTATTCTCTTTTTAAAAATTTGATTCTCAATTAAAATACCACATATCTTTTTATTATTGACATAAATATCATTTGGCCATTTTATTTTCACATTACTAAGTCCAATTTTTTTTAACAAATGATAGACTGATAAAGATGTTATTATATGAAGAACAAATTGTTCAGATAATTTTATTTTTGGAAATAAAATAAAGGAGAAAAGAAGGTTTTCTTGCCTGTTAGAATTCCAAAAGTTATTTCTTTGACCCTTTCCTTTAGTTTGAAAATCAGTAAGTACCATCGAACCTTCTTCTATCGAATTTTTTAATGAAAGTTGCATTAAAAAGTCATTGGTTGAGAGACATTCTGTCACATAAACATTAGTTTTGTCTTNAAATAGATTATTGGCAGGTTTTTTGCTCATATNATNATATAATATTTAGCAATATATATTGAAANTAGATCAAAATATAAATTCAAGTAAACTTAGCTCTTACATTGCTGATTGTATGGAAAACAAGAAAGCAGAAGATATAAGAATAATTGATTTAAAAAAAATTAAAAACTCAGTTACTGATTATTTCGTTTTAGCTACTGGTAACTCTAACATNCATATAGANTCNATNGCTGATGGNATTGANTCTGATGTTTTTAANNAATTTAAAGAGAGACCNTGGAAAAAAGAAGGTAAAATNAATAGTGAGTGGGTCTTAATTGATTTTGTTAATGTAGTTGCTCACGTATTTGATAAGGANAAAAGAAATTTATATAATTTAGAANCNTTNTGGGGNGATGGNATAATTAAAGATATTAAATCAAAAAAATGAAAAAAAANNCTANNAATAAATTAATTAATAACAACTTCAATAACCAGATATGGGTTGTGTTTTTAATATCTATTTTTATCTATATATCATTCAGTTTCTTCTCCACTAAACCTATCACAATTGATTATAATCGATTTCAAAAAATGATTAGAAGCCATGACATATCAAAAATTATAGTAATAAAAAATCAAGAAATCATAGAAATATCCTTAAAAGAAGAAGCACTCTTAAATTCAGCTTATAAAGATGAGTTAGAATCTTCTAGTTTACTGAATAATACATACGGTCCACATTATCGTCTTGAAGTTTCTTCAATTGAATCTTTTGAGAAGAGGTATGATGACCTCACTGGTTCACTAGGAAAAGAAAATTCAAATGAGATAGAATATTTGACTGAAAGTAGAACTGATATCTATTCTTTTTTGCAGACATGGGGATTCACTATTTTAATTTTAATTGGCTTCTGGTTTTTGTTAAGAAGGATGTCTACTGGAGGAGGTCCTGGAGGACAAATTTTTAATATTGGAAAATCAAAAGCATCCTTATTTGATAAGGAGAGTAAAGTGAAATTATCTTTCAAAGATGTCGCTGGATTAGAGGAAGCTAAAGAGGAGGTAAAAGAAATTGTTGACTTCCTTAAAAACCCAAAAAAATTCACAAGACTAGGTGGTAAAATACCTAAAGGAGCCCTATTAGTTGGCTCACCTGGTACAGGTAAAACTTTATTAGCAAAGGCAGTTGCCGGAGAAGCTAATGTTCCTTTCTATTCTCTATCTGGATCTGATTTTGTTGAAATGTTTGTTGGTGTTGGCGCAGCAAGAGTTAGAGACCTTTTCAAAAAAGCAAAGGAAAAAGCCCCATGTATTGTTTTCATAGATGAAATTGACGCAATAGGTAGAAGTAGGGGGAGAGGACAGATGCCTGGTTCAAATGATGAGAGAGAGAATACACTTAATTCATTATTAGTTGAGATGGATGGATTTTCAACTGACTCAGGAGTTATTATTTTAGCAGCAACAAATAGACCTGATGTTTTAGATTCCGCATTACTTAGACCTGGAAGATTTGACAGACAAATTTCTATTGATAAACCAGATCTAAAGGGAAGAGAAGAAATATTTAAGGTTCATGTAAGACCTCTTAAATTACATGATGATGTAGTTGTTAAAAATTTAGCAGCACAGACTCCGGGTTTTGCTGGAGCTGAAATTGCGAATGTTTGTAATGAATCTGCTTTAATTGCAGCGAGAAAAAATAAGAAGTCTATAGAAATGATAGATTTTCAAGATGCAATTGACAGAGTAATTGGAGGTCTAGAAAAGAAAAATAAAATTATATCACCAGAAGAAAAGAAAATAGTTGCTTACCATGAAGCTGGACATGCAGTAGCAGGTTGGTATCTAGAACATGCTGACCCTCTAGTGAAAGTTAGTATTGTCCCAAGAGGGATTGCAGCTCTTGGTTACGCACAGTACCTGCCTAAAGAACAATATCTTTATCAAACTGATCAGCTATTAGATGAAATGTGTATGGCTTTAGGAGGAAGAGCAGCTGAGGAAATAGTATTTGGTAAAATATCAACTGGTGCCCTAAGTGACCTTGAAAGAATAACTAAAATGGCATACAGCATAGTTTCCGTTTATGGAATGAATAAAAATATAGGTAATATTTCATTTTTTGATTCAAAGCAATCAGACTATAATTTCACTAAACCCTATTCNGACTCAACAGCTGAAAAGATTGATTCGGAAGTTAAGAGAATAGTAGATAATGCATACGATAGAACAAAAAATTTACTATTAGAGAAAAAAGAACAATTAGAAAAAATTGCAAAAAAACTTCTTGAAAAAGAGATTTTATTTCAAAATGATCTAGAAGAGCTTATTGGGAAAAGACCATTTGAAAATAATGTAGAAACTGATATAGAAGTTGATGATAAAGGCATTAAAGAAAATGATACAGATCAACCTTCGGTTAAAGAAGAATAAAAAAGCATATTTTGCTGGTGACTTTCATTTGGGTAGGCCAGATAAAAAATCATCATCTATTAGAGAGAAAAAAATAATTTCCTGGTTAAATCATATATCAAAAGATGCTCAAGAGGTATTTTTGATGGGGGATGTTTTTGATTTTTGGTTTGAGTATAGAAATGTTATACCAAAAGAAAATCTAAGATTTTTATCTACTATATCTAATATGATTGATTCAGGAATTAATTTTCATTATTTTTTAGGGAATCGTGACATGTGGGTTCTAAGCTATTTCAATGAACTTGGAATTAAAGTGTATGATAATCCTCAAAAATTTCTTTTAAATAATAAACTTATTCTTGTAGGCCATGGAGATGGTATTGGAAAAGGTGATTTAGGCTTTAAATTTCTAAAGTTGATTTTTAAAAATAAAATATGTCAGTTTTTGTTTAGGTGGATTCATCCAGATATAGGTATACCACTTGGTAGATTTCTATCAGGATCAAAAAGAATAATGAATATATCAGAAAACGCTAAGAGAAATGATAAAAGAATTATTCATTATTGTAACGAATATAGAAAAGAAGAAAATATTGATACTTTTATCTTCGGTCATAGCCATTATAAGAATAAGAAAAAATTATCAGAAGGTTGTTATTACTTTAACTGCGGAGAATGGATGACAGATTCACCATTCCTTGAGTTCGACGGAAAAAATTTTGAACTCAAATTAAGCTAACCTATAGATTTTAAAAGCTCATCTCTTTGCTTTATTCTCAAATCTATCTCAGATAACTTATTATTAGATTTAATTAATGATATTATCTCATTATTGATACTTTTAAAGGTATCAATATCTTCAGAAGAAAATGAAATATCTAAACTTGAATTATCATTTTGTAGTTTATAACCCAGTTCCTTTAAAATGTTTTTGTTGATTGATTCAAATATTAATATTTCATTATCAGATAATTCTCTCTTAAACTTTTCTTTGTTATCTCTTATTAATGGTTTTGATAAATTTTTCCACATTCCACCTGATTTGGATGCTTTCAGTGACTCTTTAGATAAATAAAAATTTAAAAAATCTTTATTGAACATTATACCATATCTATCACAAAGATTATTAAGGACACTAGNTGGATCTTCAAGNAAGTCCTCATACNTAACAGAAAAAAAATNTTCNNTAGGTGTTATTTTTTTTATCTCATTNCATACANGCTGGTCATATGCCCANTTTTTTGCAAGAAAATATATNTGNTTATCTCCTATNGGAGCATTCTTAAAAGATGATGCTACATCTCTTCCGTCNCTATATATATAAATATANATAGGATTTAAATNTTGAAATTCTTTAATNGTATNNAATTTTAAATTTTGAAGACTTTTACANCACCANAAATTAGGATTATTAGAGGTATATATTGCTTTAAATATCTCNAAAAGATTTCTATTCTTAANAGNATTANANATGGTTTCAGNAGTTGGAANATNNCTCCATTTNATAGGATTATTATTTATCCAACCTAACATATCACTAATAAGTCTCTTTAAATTTTTATCNTTATTTAGATCATTATATTTCTCTAATAAAGGATAAAANGTATTNAGAAGATGAGGNGGATGAGGAGCAAAAACATTTTNAAATTCATTTAGCATTAACCTAAANAAATTTGATCCAGACCTTTGAGTTCCAATTATTTGAAAAAATTTCATNGGTTATATTTCTAAAAAGTATCCNANTAGACCAAAAGTTAAAATCAAAAATAATGGATGNNTTTTAGTTTTATTNAAAATAATAAAAGAAAATATACAAATAGAAATNCTGAGAATATTAAAAGACTCAAGTTGTTTNAACATNATTATATANCCTGAATAATATATTAANCCTATTATACCTATTTTAAANCCTTTAATAATGAGTTTTACNGTAGTATTTTTCTTNACGAAATAATAAACTCTAGAAAANAATATTATGACAACNGAAGAAGGTAAAAATATTGATANTGTNGANAAAAAAGCTCCAGCTATTCCATTTATCTTGTAACCTATAAAAGTNGCNGTAATCAGTATTGGGCCTGGAGTTATTTGACCCATAGCTATAGAGTCNATAAACTCTCTTTTAGTNAGCCAACCTATCTGCTCTACAATTATTTTATCCAAATANGGTATNAAAACATATCCTCCTCCAAAAAGAGTNAGAGATATATTGGCAAAAACTTTTGAGAGATTAAAATTTAAAGAATCAATNGGNGCATTATTTAAAAANACAAATANTAATATCATAATTAATGANGCAATAACAATACCCTTTGTTCTTATGAATGCTTTTTTNGGNTTTTGGATTTTTTTNATCTTATCNCCATTATAAATTAAGTTAAGACCACCACATATAAATAAAGGCAGAATTATTGAGATATAACCCTTTATTAAAGAAGTTAATGCAAAGCTAAGAACTACAAGCAATAGTGTAAAAGTTTTGTCTTTGGAGTCTTTATAGAAACCATATCCTACAGAAAAAATAACTGCAGATACAACAGGCATTACCCCATCAAAGAATGAAGAGAATCCTGGAATATTTCTTGAGTTTAGATATAAATGAGAAAATAATACCATAATAATAAATGAAGGGAGGAGAACTCCAATAAATGAAATTATTGCACCTTTCCAACCTTTAATTAGAAAACCAATGTAAGAAGCAACATTAATTGCCATAGGTCCNGGGAGAAAGCTNGCCATTGTAATNGCATCTAATATCTTTTTTTTACTTAAAATTTTTTTTCTNACTGAGAANTCATGTTGNATCATTGCTATTAACATCATGTANCCACCAAAAGATATNGTNCCNGTTTTTAGGAAAGTAAAAAATAATTTAAAATAACTCATCAAAATGCTTTGAAGATCAAACTAAAGAATAAAAAATAAATTTAAAACAACTTTTTTTTATCGATATAATATACTCTATAAAATGAATGATCACTTGATAAATTCCATAAAATTTTACCANTNTCATCTGATATTATTGTTTTATTATTAACNGAACTAGAAAAAAGNTAGTTGTTNTTANCCATNGAATANACACTNCCNTGNTTAAAAGTAAATANACTATCNGGNAGGAAAANACTCTTAGAATANTTAAAATTTTTATTNTTCTCATCTAATGAAAAAANAAGAGCCCTAGATGTTTTCCTATACTCTGATGANCCATTATCAAATAGCATATAATGACTACTATCAATTTTATGTATAGCNTGTTGNTGNTANAAAATNTCTTTNTTTTCTAAATTANAATCTCCATTTTTCCCTAGTCNCCATATCACATCCCCATTANCAGAATTAACTTTCCATATTTGATCAAAATTTCTGAATGAGATAAGATANTTACCATCANAATCTATATCTATTCCATTTGCATGACTCCAGTCATCACGAATTAAAAACNCNTCTTCATCTGGTNTAGAATGATNAAATATATTCCANGTCCANACTTTTTCACCTTTTTCATCATACACNACAATTCCATCTCCCATAATTGAATCAATATNATTTTTATAATATTTATAGTATTCATAGGTAAGNCCAACATAATATGATTTTTCNTTATCNNNAAATTTNAGGATATCATGATGNAAAATATGTTTGTCAGATNTTTTNGAAAACAATGTNTCTCCNTCGTAAGATATTTCNTTNATTATATTTTTTTTTGATAAGGATATATANGTGTNATTNAANCCNNTATTAAACGGTCTNGATAAAANAGTNTCTGCTATANTATACCACACAATTTCACCAGAATCATCCATCATAAATTGAATTCCNGGATCTTCNTGAGTTCTAAATAANAGATAACCATCAAATGAAAATAAGGAATCTTTTATCAAATTAAAGTTGGGNAAAAAANTTGGTAAATCTNTGGTCTTAAAAGAATATAAAACTGANGAATTAATTATTGATGANTNTGAAATCTCATTTATTTTGAANGAATANCTAGANGATGGCTTTAAGTAAGGTAACACTATATTGAAAGAATCTCCTTTGTTAGTNGAAGAGAAAAGAANTTNATTTTNATCTTTCCAATANGATATCTTAGCAGAAGTTGAAAAATCAGATATAAAATTAACATGNTATTTTGAATGGTTATAATTTGGCANANTAANAGATACCTTATTAAAATTATTTTTTTTTGAGCANGAGATAATAAATAAAAAGATGAGAAATGAATATCNTTTATGTAATATCATTTAAATACAATTTTAGTTGACTTGACTGACCCATCTTCAAAATGAACCATTANNAANTNAATACCTTTCTGTAAATTATTAATATTTAATATAATTTTTTTATGATTNTCANTTACATTCTTAGATAAAATAATTTTACCAGATAAATTAATAAGTTTTATTTTGTCAATATTTTTTGAGGTTTCATTTAATACAGTAAGNTTTTTATTATTATAGAGGGGATTAGGAAAAACAGAAAANTTATACTCTTTATATTCATTACCTGTAATTANACTTCTNTCTTCAAATAAAANTTTCCCTTTAGAAAAAGCATCNTNACCAATATNTTTTCCNATTTTCCTNCCNGGTATATCATCAATATATGGNTGAATACCTCCCCAAATNCGAGAAAGAGCACATTGATCTGCAGCATCTCGATANGTTGCCCATTGTAACTTCATATCAACAGAAGGACCTTTCTCAAAAACAAGAAAATTATTTTTTGGTATATTAAATTCCCCAATNCCACCNGGAAANTANTCNCTTCCNGTTAATTTTTCTAATATNGTNGCTGCTGCACTAGAGTAGGTAGAGTGACCTGATATNTAACCAGCAAAGGGAGGAGTAACAAAGCTAGGCCTTTGATAAGGCCACCATTCTTCNGCTAGTATCCAACCTGCGCCTTTCTCAATNTCAGATGAATNAGATTCACTGAAACCCTTCCATGTAAATAATTTTACTTTTCCTAAATTCTTACTATCCTCACCAACNAATGGATCATCTAAAGANACCAACTCNATATAACCCTCAATTAAAGGNAANCCATTNGGNTTATAATTGGNAGAATCTTCATNTGTTGACTGNCCATTTTCAGANANNTATCTNATAANAGAAATTGGTCTAGCATAATCATAATATCCTTTTGANCCCCATGCTGAGATTGCNGCGTCATGCATAGCNCCTCCCATTAAAAAATAAGATTTTATATCCCATTCTANTCTANCTAANTCATCTCCTATNCCCTGNAATTTTCTTATTAAATTNTTATCATCATTTACTTCATTTAATATTACNAACCAATGNCCAGGAGGTGTTTCAGAATCTGGACCGTCTGCCCAAAACTCCGCAAGAACTCTTGTGTAATCACCCCTAGGGACAATTTGTTCTTCATATTTCAAATTATTAAATGGATTAACATCATGCCCCATACCTACATCCCCCCCATCGAAATACTTATATAGATTATGAAACTCAAAAAAATCACTAGGGTATGAGTTTAAATTTCCAATTGAATTAGGAGATATATCTAAAAGAACCCCATCAGATCTGTCTAAGTGCGACCCCCAAATTGATACCATAGAGAATGAACTTTTAAACAAGGAATCTAAAGTTCCTTGATTTAACGTATCAAGTAAAGGAGGGGGTCCAGGGTCATGGTATATTTTATAGATATTATCATCTCTCAACTTAATAACTAAGTCTTCCTCTTTTAAAGCAAAAGGGATTACATTACCCCACTCTGGTGAAATAAATTTAGGAATACCTTCAATTAAATTTCCAGACTGATCTATGAAATTAGATATTTTTAATGGTTGCCATCTATTTGGATCTATTATATTTGGATTACCATAATAATCTAAATCAAGAGGAGGATTTAAAGGAGAGTAGTAATTACTAGAATAATCATTTAATTCATTTGAGTTATCAATAAACCCATAATCTGAATAAATTTTATACAAATAATTACCGATAGATCTCGGGTCTCCAGATAGGTAATCTAACTTATCATAATTAATATCATAATCTAATGTTAACATGAGAGAGTCTGCACTTTTAAATGTATTTATAACACCAACTGATTTCTGAAATCTATGTCTAATAAAGTTATAAGAAGCATAAGAAATTATTTTCTCTATATACTCTTCATCCTCTACATAGTTAGGAAATTCAAAAGGGAAGTCAGTTTCATTAATAGTACTTCCAAGTAAAAAAGGAGTGAGGTTCTTATCGTGTATAAGTTTTTCTTTTATTACTAGAGCATCATACATCAGTGAAGAGATGTGAAATAAGTTTCTAGCGTGAATTGGCGGTCTAGCTAAGTCATCCCTAATAGCCTGTAATAACACCTCCATCCATTTTCTTGCTATAGACTGATTTGTGAACTCAGAGTTTCCTGAATCTTTAACTAAATTTTTTATCTCAAAGCTTTTAGTTGNTTCACAACCTCTTTTATCTCTTACAGTTACAGAATGTTCTCCAGAACTTAAATTAGAAAAGAAAAATTTATTTTTATAGTAGTTGCCCCCATCTAATGATAAATAATAATCATTTGAAGAATTAATATTATTAATCTGAATAGAGCTAGTGTGTTGGTTTGTAATGTCTTTAACAATTATATCAAAATTTGGCGGAGGTATGTTTTCAATAGTTATAGTATCTGAAGAGAACATAGTTCCTAATTCATTATAAACATTAACAAAATAATTACCACCTTGACTAATATTTATATTCTGAGTTGTATCTCCTGTAGACCATAAATATTGGTTATAATAACCAGTCTCTAAGGTTAATGAACTACCATCACAAAAAGAGTTAGTAAAAGAATATATTTTAGGAATTGTTGATGTAGAACCCTCATTTATAGTTATTAATTTATTCCCTTCTATCTGATAAAGAATATCAATTTCACCTGAGGGCCAATAAACCTCTAGACTATCAACTAGAGAACTACTTCCTAAACCAAAAAATAAAGAATTAGAGTTCTGAGAAAGATAACCCTCAGATGAAAATTTACCACGTGAAATAGATTTATCATCTAAATGTAAAACAACTCTTGCACCAAATGCATCTCTATTTGAATTGAAACCAATTAAATTAACTTTGAGCCAGTTGTTATTTCCAGAATAATTATTTTTAAAAAGAAAGGAATTAAAAGGTTCCATGTTTAATACTACAATATCAGGGTAACCATCATTATTTATATCTCCTACAGCGTTTCCATAACTAGAGACTGTATCAACACCTAAGCCTACAGAGATATTTTTCTCAAAATATTTTCCAAAAATATTTGAATAAAATGCGCTAGAATTTACGTTAGAACCAACAAGGGATCCACTAACATAAATATCTTCATAACCATCCATATCAAAATCCTCAAATTGAGCACCCCAACCCTCAGCATTGAAAGAAACACTTAGATCTGCAGCTCGTTCAGTAAAAGAAAGATCTTGATTATTAACAAATAATTTATTCCCTTCTTCAAGATTTGTAGAATAAATATCAAAGAAAGAGTCATTATTAAAATCACCTACAGTAACTGACATAGCATCCATTTTAATATCAGTACTGGACTGAATACTTATATTTGAAAAGGTAGAATCAAAATTATTATAGTATAGTGAGTTTCCTGAAGACTTATCATTAGCTATATAAAGGTCTTGAACATTATCATTATCAATATCTATGAAAGTAGCACAAAAAGGTAATTTATTAATTTCAGAAATTGAAGAAAGGTTGGTTATATCTACAAATGATAAACCTCGATCATTTAAAAAAAGACTGACAGTATTACTTATAGAATCCCCTGATCTGTATGTCTGCAATAAATCCAGATACCCATCATTATTTATATCTGACCAGGATGACCCAAATGAGTTAGAAACAGAATCGGGCAAATTAACTGACTTTGTCACATCTTCAAAATCTAAAAAACCATTATTATTATAAAGTTTATTCTTACCATTGAAAGACGATACATAAAGATCTTTATCATAATCATTATCGTAATCGATCCAAAGTACTTGTTTAATTTGAGTAGGGAACTCAATNTNAANAGATAATGGNACAAGTTTTTCTCCATTATTTCTTAAAAAAAGTATNGANTTATTNCCATTTGTTGGTATTGTGATNTCATCTAANCCATCCTGATCAAAGTCAACAAAAGTAACACCAGCACCTGAAACACCTTGAAAGTAAGAATGATTAAAATCTAGAGAAGAAGAAATCTCATTAAAATATAATTGAGATAATAATTGAGAGTGCGAGAAGAGCAGAATAAAAAAAAAAAGATATTTTTTCATTACTCTAAAAATAAACAAAAAAAAAGGTAACGACTTACGCCGTTACCCTTTTAAATCATATATATAAATATATGTANTANCTAGTTAGTTCAAGTCAGGCCAATTCTGTCCATCATTTCTGGTAAGTACAGAAACGGCACCTTCACCATAGTCNTTAGTCCAATCAATAGTTAACGCAGCATTTACTGAGCTAACATCATGAAAAGTATAAACTTCTGACCATCTAGAAGCACCTACTGGTGATAATATACCACAAGCATCTTGTACTTTAAGTGTTCCTCCTGGATTTGTTGAAGAGGCTCCGTAACAAGCTAAATAGATTCCCCAGTCAAACTGACCAGAAGGCTCTATATATAAGTTGTCACCACCAGACTTCTCCCAAGAACCAGCATATGAATCGTACGTTGCAGTACAACCCCATCCGCCTTGTCCAACACTTACTGCGTCCCAACTTGACTCAAGGTCAGAAGGACACACGACAGAAACATTAAGTCTAAATAATGCACCAAATGCACTAGAAGACTGTAAGTTTGGTCCTGTATTGTTATAATCGTAAGTAGTACCATCAGACTTAGTTATAGTAAACCAATATCTGAAATAGTTACCACCATCGATATCAGCAATAGTTTTACCTACTGCCGCCATAGTCGCACTAAAGCCTAAACTTATATCATTACTAAGGTATCCATCAGCATTCTTTACGAATTCTGAGGAAGTTATAGTTCTGAATTGAGTTCTAGCTACACTTTTAGCGCCACCACCAATAACATCTACATATTCTACATCGATATCAAACTCAGTGATGTTTGCACCCTGAGCTTCATCATAATATTCTACATGCATGTCAATTGACGAACTAGCTACATCANAGTAATTGAATTTACCAGTTTGAGACATCTTTCTAGCGTATGCACCATATTGCATTTCTGGAAAAAGTTCAACAGGTAAAACCGGATCACCACATGATACTGCCATAGTCATTGCTATGAATGCTACGAATAACTTTTTTAAATTTTTCATAATAGTTTTAATTTAAAATTAGTTTAATGCACCAGCTCTATCCCAGAAAACTTTCTCACCTAGATCTGTTCTAACAGGAGCATTCTTGTTCAAGTTAGAGAAATCAGATGGATAAGGGAACAACCTTGGAAAAGTACCAGCATCAGGAGTCTTCATAGGACCCTGCATCTCAGTTGGATGACCAGTTCTTCTCATTGCATTGTACAATTCAATACCATTAGAGAATGAAGCGAGCCTATGCTCTTTAACAATGATATTCATCTTTGCTTCATTATCAGATGCGGCATCATACGCACTCAATACATAATTGACATAAGCGTCGATACTTCTTTGCTCTGGAATTGCACCAACTCCNTCAGCATTGAAATCACCAACTTCACCCCATCCTGCAGAGTAACTCATTACAGAACCTATTGAAGTTGTTAACGCTGTTTCTAACATATCTCTAGCATTTTCACTAGATAATCCATCAAGAGCAGCTTCGGCTCTCATGAAGTATACGTTAGCAGACATTAGTAAAGGAGCGTGTCCGTCTCCTCCACCACCGTCAACACCACCATGTTGAGTATGAGAAACCCCACTACCAAATGTACCAGTTGCAGCATCACCGTCATCATAAGCACCAGCAGCTGGATAAATCCCTCTGTGTGTTCTTTTCTGACCATCTGGAGGAGTACCATCGTTATTACCGTGGTCTCTTCCCCAGTAACCTTTCGCATTAGCAGCATCAACAGTTGTTGTACTACTTCCTGCACAGAAAGGCCATGTTACTGAAACACCATATGCATTTGTGTAAGGAGTGTCATACCATACTGGTCTAGTATCAGGTATTACACAGTCAATTGTAAATAAATCTTCACCTACAATATTTAGATCTTGTCTTTTGTAATAGTATCTAAGTCTTGGATCAGGGATACCCTTTTCTTCCATTAACTCCCACATGTAGTAGTTAGATTGGTATGGACCAGAAAATGATTCATACGATCCACTATACCATGGGTGTCTTGAGTCTGGGTTCTGTCTATTACTTCCGTATTTAAACACCCAATCCTCAGACTTATCGTCTATTACACCAGCAGCTAAAGCGGCAGAAATTCCAGNAGCATCACCTTCGTTTAGAGCTAATCTAAACTTAAGAGTGTTTGCTAAAGTTACCCACTTAGCCTTGTCACCACCATAGTAGATGTCCACACCTGGAGCACCAATGGCAGTTTTACCTAGATCCGCAATTGCTTCGTCATATAATCCTTTAACAGCTGTGTACACAGTTTGTGCATCATCAACTTTAGGACTTAGATTAGCAGTTCCTTGCCATGCTTCGCTATAAGGGATAGCACCGTGCTTGTCAACAAGCATCTGAAGAGCATATCCTTTTAAGATTTTACCAGCACCAACATGAATCCAAGATTCAGCCTCAGNACCAGCAGCAATCATCGCGTCAATNTCAGGAACTANTCCAGAATACACACCATTCCAAGATCCATTAAAACTTGTAGATAGATACGCGTTGTCATAAGTTTCACCCCATGTCATACACGCAACTCTAGCTACTTGGAGCATTGGAGTTTGATTTCCGTACCACCATCCAGCAAAACTAGTCTGAACANCGTTCCAGTATAAATCAAGACCTGCATTCTCAACAGTCACNGCATTCGGATTATTTAACTGATCTAAATCAGTTATTTCACACGANTAGCCNANAAACATGAAGGCAACTATCAAGTATAATTTGTTTAATTTTTTCATTATATATTANNTTTAAAAATTAGAAACTTAAACTTAAAGTAGCTCCCCACTTCTTAGCAGTAGGACCAGTCATCTCATCCCATCCTCTAGCATTAGAACCTGCACCGTAACTTATAACCTCAGGGTCAAAATTTGATCCTGCAGGGAAGTTCCATGCATAATGCCAGATGTTCTGAGCAGACATAGTTAAACTAGCACTTCCGAAAGGAGTTCCGTTAAGGAACGACTTAGGCGCAACTAAAGAAAGAGAAATCTCTCTTAATCTCATAACTGAAGCATCATACATTGAGTTTTCATCATAGAAAACACCAGTATTCGGCCAGTAGTGAGCGTTTGCAGTAGTTTGTTTAGTGTTAGGAGAACCGTCATTAGTCAGTCCTTTAGTAACAACTGGAACAAATCTATCAAAACCTGTTTCCTCAAGGATACCTCTACCAAGTAGAGTAGAACTAGTAGTAGAGAATACATCTCCACCTACAGAAGCATCGAACTGCACTCTAGCAGTTAACCACTTATACGTTAAAGTATTAGTAACACCGTAAACATAGTCTGGGTTTGGATCACCAATTACACCAAAACCTAGTTGCTGGTATCCACCATTTGAGTTAACAATAGGAGTATATCCTAATCTGTCATCCCAACTAACTTGTAAGTGATCAGTTCCATCAAGGCTACCATAATCTCTCTTGATAACGTCACCTTCCATTATACCAAAAGGTAGTCCTGGGATAGCGATGTTACCTCTACCAACATACCCACCAACATAAATTTGCTCAACTCCATCAGCAATGGAAAGAACCTCACTTCTCAATAAAGAGAACTGTCCAGATATTTCCCAAGTAAAGTCTCTCGACTGAACAGGAACTACTGAAACGATAGCTTCTAAACCTTTGTTATTGATAGATGCTGAGTTAACAGTTGAAGATGTATAACCAGTAGATGCATCAAGATCAAGATTAATAATTAGATCTTCTGAATCCTTAGTAAATAATGATACGTCTAAACCGACTTTATTCTTGAAGAACTTACCTTCNATACCGAGCTCAAGCTCTTTATGTATCTCAGGAGTTAAGTCTGGGTTAGCATAGAAGTTACTTACAGCATTTGAATTTAACGTCGCACCTCCACTAGTTTGGAATATCTTAGTTGAAGTTGCCAACGACCCTCTAGTTGAGTAAGGCGATGGATAACCTGCAGATGTTCCGAAACCAAATCTAACTTTCAAGAAGTTAAGGTTTTGATTGTTAATAGACAATGCTTCTAAAGGTAAAACAGATAAAGATATTGATGGATAAAGGAATGANCTGTTAGCTTCTTCTAAAGTAGAAGTCCAGTCATTTCTAGCAGACGCTGATAAGAATCCCCAGTCTCTATATCCTAGAGTAAGGTTAGCGTATGCACCATAAGTATTTTCTCTCAATACGTAAGTATTAGCATTAGTTACTGTAAAATTACTATGATCGAAGAAGTTGAAGATAAACATATCAGAACTANTGATCTGAGATAATTCATAATTTCTTGACTGTAAGTTTCCACCTACTAAGAAATCAAAATCAAGATCTTCAGATAATTCTACTGATCCGTTTAAGTTTACAACTTGATCATAATTNATATTATTTCTGTTAGACGTTTGAAAAGCCCCAAGAACTGCATAACCTTGAACTCCATTCTTATTAATCATGTAGTTGTTAAGCATATTAGTTCTATCAAGACCTATTCTNTATGTCAGATTTAAAAAGTCAGCTATCTCATAACTTAAAGTAATGTTACCAATAAATCTGTTAACATCATCTTTATCTCTAGCGTTGTGTAGAGTCCATAAAGGATGTTGCATCCCATTATTACCTCTATAATAAACACTACCATGAGTATCTGGTCTTTCATATTCCATNCCAAATAAGTTCCAACTTCTCGGAGTATACATAACGTTACCAAATAATGATACGTTGGTAGCGTTTGAGTTTCTACTCGGGTTTACAGGAGGCTTATTAGCTTGAGATTCAATATAATTGAATGAAGCATTAATTTTTAAACCATTTGCAAGCTGAGTGTTAGCACCTAACGCAAAGTTATGTTTTCTATAATCGTTGAATGGAACATATCCATTGTCTTTAGTCCAACCGTAATTAGCTTTTATTGATGAAGAACCAACTTGAGCGNTGACACCAATAGAAGTATTTTGTTGAGAACCATCGACAAAGAAATTTTGTAAGTTATCATATGCTTGGTATTTCCATCTAGCANCTANNTACTGAGGGAATACACCATTCCATATTGNTCTGTCATAAGGGTGTNNGATNGTACCATCANNCAAACCGTTTCTGTTAGGTTGGTCAAATGGAGCTCCCCAGTTACTAAAAGCAGCTGCAGCTCTGTTTTGCCATCCGTTACCATACTGATCCTGATCATCTGGTACACTAGCTACCTGATTCACAAAATATGATTGACTAAATGTTACTTCCAATCCTTTATTAGCATTAGNCCCACCAATTTGGCCNGTCTTTGTNGTAATAAGAATCACACCATTTCTACCAGCTTCACCGTAAAGTACGGTTGCAGCAAGTCCCTTAAGCACACTAATTTCCGCTACGTTGTTTGGATCAAGATCTAAGAATCTACTAGAAGCAGTAGAACCACCACTAGTAAAACCTCTATCACTATAAGTTGATGCATCAATTGGCACACCATCTAAAACGAATAAAGGTTGATTAGAACCTGAAATTGAGGTATATCCCCTAATAATAATATTAGTACCAGTTCCAGTGACACCACTTTGCGATGTGATATCAACACCAGGAACTTTACCTCTCAACAACCTAGCTATGTCTGCTTCGGGTCTAGCTTCAAGCTGTTCACCACCAACAGAAGTTACCGCATATCCTAATGCAGCTTTTTCTTTGGTGATACCCAATGCAGTTACAACAACCTCTTGAAGTTCTTCAACATCAGAGCTCATAACTACATCCACCACTGATCTAGAGCCAATTGCAACTTCTTGCGACGCTAAACCAATAAATGAAAATACTAAGGTACTTCCGTCACTAGGAACATCTAGTGAATAGGAACCGTTGACATCTGTAGTAGTACCAACAGTTGTACCTTGAAGGATAACGTTAACACCGGGAAGACCACTTCCGTCTTCATCAGATGATACCGTACCCGAGATAGTTCTGTCTTGAGCCCAAACATTTGAAGCCAAGAACATGAAACTAACTAGTATAAATCTAAACATAGTTTAATTTTAATTTAATTAATAGTTGTTTAACAATAATAACCTTTGATTTNGAACATTTTTNACCAAAAAAGGCAAAAAAAGTCTAAAACAAAGACACGNTTCCCAACCCAAAATCTTCATTTAGAGCAAGGAAACAAATATTTTAAGGTTTTTTAACAAAAAACCCGATAGCTATTTTAACAATTACTATTGAGAAATCAATGACATTTCTCATTTTTTTTATCAATTGTTTAACAGTGAATTAANACATTATTAACATCTAATTATTCAATATTTTTTGTCATTTAGAATTTTAAATTCAATTCTTCTGTTTTTATCACCCTCATAATTCTTTTGAACTGGGACTAAACTACCATACCCTTTAAAGGAAAGATTATAAAAATTATGATCTTTATTTTTAAGATAATTATATACTGACTCAGCCCGATTCTCAGATAATTGATAGTTGTATTCACCCTCTCCAGTTTTGTCTGTATGGCCTGATATTTCAATTNTTAATTGGTCATTATCCTTGAGCCATANATATATCATATCTAAGTATTTTTNTGACTCAATGTTAAGATCATAACTATCAAAATCAAAATAGATATTTTCAAGGATAAANTTTTCTTTAATTTTTCTCATATANATGGNCATAGAGTCATTCTTTATTTCTATCACTTTCGGAAAATAGCCTGGGGACTCNACTAAAACTAATGCATTTTTATATGANGCATCAATAAAACTTTCGTCTTTATTAATACCTGTTTTAACTCCCTCACTAATCATATACAAGTCACTGTCTATAATCTTCATCTCACTAGAGTCAATAGTTACAAATGAAATTTTATTCTTTTCTGGATGATTAAAATTAGCAGAACCAATTAATATCTGACTTTTATAATTAGGATTTAATTTATCTTCTTGGGTTAATATAAAAATATTATCAGAAACAAATATTGAGATCTCATCTAGATAGGAATTGACTTTGGGGCCAACATTCTTAGAAAGTGAGGTTTTATTAAATGGACTTGAACTATAAAAAATATCATATCCACCATATGAGTCTGACCTATCAGAAGCTAAATAGAAAATTCCATCAAACATGATAGGTGATATATCTTCATATTTACTATTTATCATTTTTAAATTTTTCGCATGACCCCATTCATTTTCACCCAATCTTTTACTATAGTATATATCTCTTCCACCTTTACCACCAGGTCTGTTTGATACAAAAAAAAGCATGTCATTATATAGGTAGGGCTGAGAGTCCCAAAACTCAGAATTAATTTTATTATTAAACTTTTGAGGAGATTCCCATGTACCATTTACTTTTTGAGAATAATATAAATCACATGAATTTTTCTTGAAATCCATGACGCAGTAGGTAAATACTAAATAGTCTCCACTCTGTGATAGTGAGATAGTACCTTCATTATTTTCTGAATTTAGAAATTCAAATGGCAGAGCACCCGAGGTTTTTCTGTCTTTATATCTAACAGTAAAAATATTCTCATCGTCAAATAATCTATCACCCTTACGCGCCGTGAAATATATTGTACTTGATTTTTCATCATAAAATGGGGAATACTGATAAAAGAAATTATTCAGAGTGTCTTCCACTGAAAAATCAATCACAGGTTTAATATTTGAATATAAATTAAAATTTATATTGCTTTTAATTTTAGAATAATCAATAAATTTTAACGTGTCTGATATAAGGTTTAGATAATCATTAGAATTTTTAAGCATTCCTTTTAAAAAATTATACTCCCCCAAACTAAAACTTACCTCATCATTATATCTAATACAGTTTAGGTCTATGTATTTCGTGAAGTTTTCTTCATATTTATTGTAATTATTATCTTTTTTATACGATAACCCTAATTTATATATTGATGGACAAAACGAAGGGTTTAACTTCAGTGATTTATTAAATAAATCAATAGCCTTATCAAACTCACCGATTCTAAACATTTCGTTCCCTTCACTATAAAATCTTTCATATTTTTTTAATTTTTGGGAATAAATATTACCTGAAGTAACAAAGAAAAAAANTAAGAAACCTATATATATATTATTCAACATTAAGATACTTATGAGTCTGAACTGAGATCCTCCATTTAGGGTTTAGTTTAATATACTCTAAAATTAANGGACTAATTACCTCTTCTCTTGACCATTCTGGTTGCATTATTAACTTTGTGTTTTTCTTAACCTTTTTTGAGAGCTGTTCTGCCCATTTAAAGTCCGATTTATTACAAATAATAATTTTTAATTCGTCAGAAATAGAAAAATAAATGTCTAAAGGTTTTTTGAACTTTTTNGGCGAGAAACAAATCCAATCAAAATCTCCTGTAAAAGGATGAGTGCCAGATGTCTCAATATGAATTTTTTTATCCTCTTTTTTAAGAGCTTTTGTAAGATCAGATAAGTNATGCATTAGAGGCTCACCACCTGTAATCACTACTAATTCAGCTGANGTTTTTNNCACTTTATTTACTATTTCANCTACCTNAGTATATTGTTCTTTCGAAATATCCCATGATTCTTTCACATCGCACCANTGNCANTTCACATCACATCCTGATAATCTAATNAANTATGCNGGNNTNCCNGAATGAAATCCTTCACCNTGGATACTNTAGAANGATTCCATAANTGGAATTAAAGAATTAGATTTTAAACTTGTCACAATATACTTTTAANGTATTCTGAAGAAGAGAAACAATAGTCATNGGNCCAACTCCACCAGGAACGGGAGTAATCAGATTTGCNTTATTATAAATATTTTCAAAATCAACATCGCCTACAATTTTATAACCAGACTTTNTTGAAGAGTCTTNNACTCTNGAAATACCAACATCAATTATTGANACTCCCTCTTTGACCATATCTTCTGTCACTAGNTTAGGTATCCCTACAGCNGATATAATTAAGTCAGCATCGATAGTAATTGANTTTAGATTTTTTGTCTTGCTATTACACACAGTAACAGTGACATCCTCTCTCTGCACAAGCATCTGAGCAATCGCTCCACCAACATTTCTACTTGATCCAATCACAACACATTTTTTTGACTCAATATCAATAGCATACCTTTCTATTAAGGTCATAACTCCAAGACCAGTTGCTGGCATTAACTTTTTTTTAGTAGAAGTTATACTTCCAATATTATCATTAGTAAAACCATCCACATCTTTTGAGGGATGAATATGTTCAATAACTTTTTGAACACTAATATTTTCAGGAAGCGGTAATTGAACAATAAAACCATCAACGTCATTATCTATATTAAGTTTATTTATTAAATCTGATAAATCTTCTTGTTTAATGTTATCGCTTAAACTTATCAGCTCTGCGTCTATTCCAACAGCCTCACAAGCCTTTAGCTTTGCATTAACATATATTAAACTAGGCCCATGGCCACCTACTAATACTATCTTGAGAGATGGGGATCTATATCCTTTATCAATTGCTTTCGATATTTTATTACTTATCTCGCTCTTTATTTCGTTAGAGATCTTAACTCCGTCTATTATCTTATTCATCTATCTTCAATACAGCTAAAAATGCATTTTGAGGAATTTCAACATTACCCACTTGTCTCATTCTCTTCTTTCCCTTCTTTTGTTTTTCTAATAACTTTCTTTTNCTAGTAATATCACCACCATAACANTTAGCNGTNACATTTTTTCTTAGTGCNCTTACAGTCTCNCTAGAAATAATCTTATTTCCNATAGANGCTTGNACNGCAATNTCAAACATCTGTCTGGGTAATAANTCTTTTAACTTTTCNCATANTTTTTTNCCCCAAGAATATGCTTTATCCCTATGAACTATTGCAGAAAGTGCATCTACCTTATCACCATTTAACATGATATCTAATTTTGACATTTTAGANTCTAGAAAACCAGATAATTCATAGTCTAAAGACGCATACCCTCTAGAGATTGATTTTAACTTATCATAAAANTCAAATACTATTTCAGAAAGAGGTAAAGTAAAAGANAATTCAACTCTATCTTTTGATAAATAAACNTGATTTTTCAAAACACCCCTTCTGTCTATACATAATTTAATTATACCTCCTATATAATTAGATTTAGTAATAATTTGAGCAGAAATAACTGGCTCTTCTATCTTAGATATCTCATTTGGCTCTGGCATCTCAGATGGAGCATANATATTTATAGTTTCTCCATTAGTTTTATNACACTTAAACTCTACTGAAGGAACAGTAGTTATAACAGACATATTAAACTCTCTATCTAACCTTTCCTGAATAATGTCCATATGTAGCATTCCTAAAAACCCGCATCTAAATCCAAATCCTAATGCAGCAGAAGTCTCAGGCTCCCAAACCAGAGAGGCATCATTTAATTGTAATTTCTCTAAAGAATTCCTTAATTCTTCGTAATCAGAACTATCTACTGGATAAATACCAGCAAAAACCATAGGCTTGACATCTTCAAAACCTTTAATTGCTTCTATAGTATTATTTTTTGAATGGGTAATGGTATCTCCTACTTTAACCTCTTTAGCATTTTTAATTCCAGAAATCAAATACCCAACATTTCCTGATGAAATCTCGTTTCTAGATTCCTTTTCAAGTTTAAGAATTCCAATTTCGTCGACATCATACTCTCTACCTGTATTAACAAATTTTACCTTGTCCCCTTTTCTTATTTTTCCATTAAAAACCCTAAATAAAACCTCAATACCTCTAAAAGAATTATATACAGAATCAAAAATCATAGCTTGTAACTCCTTACCGCTATCACCTTCTGGAGACGGAACCTTTTTTATTATTTCATTAACTAGATTTTCAATACCAATCCCGTCTTTTGCACTTACATGTAAAATATCTTCCTTCTTACAACCTATTAAATCAATAACTTGATCTGAAACCTCCTCAATCATAGCCCCAGGAAGATCAATCTTATTAAGAATTGGAATAATTTCAAGACCTTGTTCTAATGCCAAATAAAGATTAGAAATTGTCTGAGCCTGTATTCCTTGAGAAGCATCAACGATTAACAGNGCACCTTCACATGACGCAATGGATCTAGATACCTCATAAGAAAAGTCTACATGGCCTGGAGTATCAATTAAATTAAGTGTATAAGAGCTTCCATTGACTTTATGTAGCATCTGAATTGCATGAGACTTAATAGTAATTCCTCTTTCCCTCTCAAGATCCATATTATCAAGTAGCTGGTTAGTCATATCTCTAGAGTCTACAGTTTGAGTAAATTCTAGCAATCTATCTGCCAGTGTACTCTTACCATGATCAATATGAGCTATAATGCAAAAATTTCTTATTTTATCCATAATTTATGACTCAAAATTAGCCAAATAAAAATTAATCTATTGATTATTTTCAGGAGTTAATTTCCATCTCCTATGTGACCATAACCACTCACCTGGATTTTCATTTATTTGAGTTTCCATGCAAGAAATATACCTTTCTAAAATTTGATTCTTTTTTAATATTTTTGAGTTATTAATATGCTCAAGATTGACTTCATACCTACCTCTAGAAGTTTTTTTCATAGATGCAAAGTATACATGACTATCTGTAAACCTAGGAATAAACTCTATCGATTCTAGAAATGCAGTTTCCTGATTTAGCATTTTTGACCAAATTTTTCTGCTATTTATCCTCGGAGATTGATCAGCTACAACTGCTAAGACCTTTACCTTATCTAATTTATTTTTAAGGTACATTATTACTTCTCTAGATTCCACTAAAATAGATCCGAATCGAGATCTAGATCTATACATTAAATCATTAAACTTTATATTTTTTAATTTTTTATATATAACATGAAGATTAGAATCTAAGTTAAGTTCAGCCGCAAGGAGTAACCACTCCCAATTACACTGATGAGACGTCAATACCACAACCCTCTCATTATTTTTAATATGCTTATTTATAAGATGCATATTGGTAAATTTTACCCTTTTCTTTAGCTCACTCTCTTTAATTGAAATTGATTTTATAGTCTCAAAAATTAAATCACAAAAATTTTTATAAAAAGTATTCTTGATTTTTTTTATTTTTTTTGAGCTTAATGAAGGAAATGAATTAGAGAGGTTATTTACTACAACTTTTTTTCTGTATAGAGACGCAAAAGTGTAATTAAATAAATCAGAGAGAATATATAATATCCTCATAGGTAACTTTGAAAATACGTGATATAATAAACTAACCAAAAACTCTTTATTTATTTACTAATTTNAATNTATTACTTNTTGAAATNCTTTCTATNTTTTTAANTTCTTTGATNGACTTATCTCTCCTTATNAGAGTCTCNACATATTTCCAAGTTGCAATAACTTTTTCTTTATTTATGTCAAGAAGCATATATCCATGATCNCTAGANTTTGTATATTTTAGATGNGGATTCATTGTAGGNTCCATAATATAATTCTCATGATCGATNANTTTTTGAATAGGAATNTTTGGTGACCATTCATCTGAATTTCCTGAATTTATACTTGGAGTCCCAAACTCTATAGCATANGGTTTAATTGGCATATTAGANTCTAANGGAATATGATTAACTTCAAANGCCCATGACCTATGTGTGTCACCCGTTACAAAGACAACATCTTTAATGTTATTTGAGTTGATATGATCAGCTATCTTCTGTCTTTCAACGGGATACCCATCCCAGGAATCTAGGTTGATATTAAAGTCAGGTCTACCATAATTTAGGTAAGAGAATATTACTTGATTTCCAATTATTTTCCATTGACTTTCTGAATCTGATAATCTATTGAGAAACCAATCTAGCTGAATATCTCCTAGCATAGAACGATTTGACTCAAACAGTGTAGAGTCATCAAGACTCACTGCCTGTTTAGTCCTACCCTCTAGTCTTTCCTCCAAGATAATTATGTCAGCAACTTTTCCAAATCTAAAATTCCTGTATGGCTTAGAATTTTCTCTTATGGGTTGCCACTCATAATAAGCCTTCAATGCAGCAGAAATTCTCTCATTAAAATTACCTTCTTCTAACTCCTGATGATTTTCTGCACCGTCCTTATATGTATTATTAGAGGTTTCGTGGTCATCCCAAATTAAAATAAAAGGGTGGTTTCTATGGGCCTCTATTAAATCTCTATCTAGTTTATATTGAGAATGTCTGGTTCTATAATCACCTAAAGTAATAAGCTCTTTGTCAGGTAAATGTAACCTGTCAAAAATACCATTACTATAGTCTCTTGATTTATACTCATAAATATAATCTCCCAAGTGTATAACCGCGTCAAGATCTTCTTCCTCTGAAATAGAGGAATATGAATTAAAATAGCCTCTTTGGTAATCACTACAGCTAACAATTGCAAACCTTAAACTTTCAGATAAACTATTTATTGTTTTAGTTCTACCAGTAATAGATTTTTTTCCATATGATTCAAACCGATAAAAATATGATGTGCCAGGCTCTAAACCTTCTACGTCAACTTTTACAGTATAATCTCTATCAGCGTCAGTTAAAAACATTCCATTTTTAAAAACTTTTCTAAAATCAGAAAACTTAGAAATTTGCCAATTAACAGAAATTTCATTTTCATGATTCTCTGGGGTCACCCTTGTCCATATTATAACTTTATCTTCAAGCGGGTCACCAGATGCCACTCCATGATAGAATGGAGCTAAAGTATCTACTTTTAAATTATCTACCTCCTCTACAAATGGCCTATTAGACTGTGAGCAGTCAATAATTAATATAAAGACTAGTGCCATTTTTATATAAAAAATAAGAGTCTTAACCATAATGAAAATTTTAATATACAAAATTAGAGTATTAATGTTTTAGTCAATGACAATAACTAAATTATATTTGAGGATAAAATGAAAATTTCAGCTTCAATCTATTCAAATAAAAAGAGATCCCTAAAGGATTTAATAAAAGAGTTGGATTCAGTTAAAATTGATATGTTTCATGTAGATTTTAACGATAAAAAAATTGAGTTAGATAAAGTAGAAAGTGATATTGTTGAAATAAGAAAAATTAGCAAAACCCCTATAGATCTTCATATTATATCAGAGAAACCAAGTAAATACAACAATTTTATTAAAAGAAATAAGATTGAATATGTTACTTACCAGGAAGAAAACATCAAAGAAAACTTTTCCTTGTGTGATAGTCCTTCAACTACTTTTGGACTTGCAATTACCTCAGATACATCTATTAAAAAATTTGAAGATTATAAAGATCATTGTGAATTTATACTACTCATGACCACAACTCCGGGAGAGAGTGGAGGAACTTTTAATAAAATTAATTTTAAGAAAATTAGAGATTTTAAAAAGAAATACCCATCAAAAAAAGTTCATATAGATGGAGGAGTAAATGATGAGATAGCGCTTATTCTAAGAATAAATGGAGTTAAATCTGTTGTTTCAGGATCATACCTAGTAAATAGAGATATTGCAAAATCATTACTCGAATTAAAATCATCAGTTTCTGATTCTGATATGCCAGTAAGTGAATTTATGCTTTTAAAAGAG
>NZUF01000020.1 GCA_002696995.1 Flammeovirgaceae bacterium
ACATAATATTCAAATGGATTATTCTTATTAACTGCTATATCAGAAACTCTTCCAGAAGTTAATGCGGGACCAACAGATCTCCACTTTAATGCATTAATTGAAACCTTTTCAAGATGGTTCTCAATTATTTTATTTTTTTTCTGGGATAATAAATCCTCTTGACTTGAAATAATTAAAAAGAATAGTATGTAAAAAAATCTCATCTTTGGTCTGTTTAGGTTAATTAGTTTTTAAGTTTTTAGTTAATTTTCAGCTTTACATTATCAGGCTTCACATTATTATTTTTAACATATTTCTCTAGCCAAGAGTCCATCTCATAAAGCATATGCAAAATAGATTCCTTTGCTCTGTAACCATGACTTTCTTTTGGTAACATCACGAGCTTTGATGTTCCACCGTGACCCTTTATTGCATTAAAAAATCTTATACTTTGAACAGGGAAAGTACCAGAATTGTTATCCTCTTCACCATGAATTAAAAGTAATGGCTCATTAACTTTATCTGAGTGCATGAAAGGAGACATATAATTATATAATTCGGGAGCTTCCCAGTAAGTCCTCTCCTCTCTCTGGAACCCAAAAGGAGTAAAAGTTCTATTATAAGCACCACTCCTAGCAATTCCAGCAGCAAATAAATCTGAGTGAGCAAGCAGGTTAGCAGTCATAAAGGCACCATATGAATGTCCTCCAACTCCAACTCTGTCTCTGTCTCCAATACCCATATCTGAAATTTTATCAATAGCGGCCTTTGCGTTCATAACCAACTGATCTCTAAAAGAATCATTAGGCTGATCACCATCAAATCCAACTATAGGCATCTCCGTACTCGCCATAACAGCATATCCTCTCAAAGCCCAGAAGATAGGTGACCCATAACTAATTCTAGTAAACCTATAAGGTGAATTTCTTACCTGACTTGCAACTTTCTTAGAGGTATATTCTCTTGGGTATGCCCATATCAAAACAGGAAGTCTTCCCTCTTTATCTGGGTTATATGATTCTAATGTATACACAATAGAGCTAAGGTCAATTCCGTCATCTCTCTTATAATTAATTACTTCTTTCTTTAGTTGTTCTAACTTTTTATAAGGATTCTCAAAAAAAGTGATTTGCTTTATATCTTTTGAACTTAAGTTTCTAATAAAATAATTTGGATTATCTGTCTTAGATTCTCTAGAAGTTATTAAGTTCTTTGAGTCATTTCCTGCTAATTTTATTGGTCTCTCATAGTACGGAGCTTCTGATCTAAATAAAATGTTAGTCTCAAGTGATTTTAAATTTAATTGACTTAAAAAAGGCCTATACCCTTCAGAAGAACCACCCTGTCCTATCATATAAACAGAATTTTTCTTTATCTCTACAACATTTCTGTTAAACTTATTAGATGTTAATACCGGAGAACCTGGGTCAGAATAAATATCATCATACTGTCTATTAAATAGGGTTTTTACTATAGTTCTTGAGTCAGTATCTATTAGTGAAGTAATCTCATTTCTATTTTTCCATAATCTCTCTCCAAGTAGTGCCTCATTTCCCGTACCCCATATTATATTTCTAAACCTAAGTTTTGTCCTAACGAGTTCTTTCTTTTCTGAAGTAAATGGACTAGATAAAGTATAGACAATATCCCTATTTTCAGTTATTACCTTTGGGTCTCCTCCGTCATTTGCCTCAACCCAGTAAAGTTCACTACCCATATCATTCCTCCAAGAGACAGATCTTTTCCCAGTTCTTGTCGCGTCAAAACCCTTAGGCCTTACCTCATCAAGTGGTATATCAGCTATCAAACTGATTGTGCCACTAACCATATTTTTTACGTCAACAACATATGGAAACCTATAATATGGCACTAAGTATGAAAATGGTTTTTTTATAGTCTTAGTCATTAAAAATTCATTATCTGGAGAAAGATCATAATCTTTAATAATTCCATTTTGAATCATCTCAGAAGAGCCATTTAATGATATTTTATGAAGTTCTACAGAAGCATAATGCTCAAATTGTATCTCATCATTTTTATTTTTAATAAGATCTTGATAAGTCCTAGATGGTGCATTTTGGTCTGTAGTCTCTTGGACTATTGGACCAGATGGGACAGAGCTAATAATAGGCTTCTTTTTATTAGAACGTAAACTCACAAGAAGTTCATCACTCGAATTATACCACCGGAATGGACTATTAAGAATATCATTGATATATCTATCTGATATCTTCTTAGATGTTTTTGATTTTATATCAAGCACCCATAGCTCAACTCCATCATCTGTAGTATTAGTAAAAGCAATTCTTTTTTCATCAGGAGACCACTGAAAAAATGAAAACTTTCCATTTAAAGGAAAATCTACTGAGATATTCTCTCCGGAATTTGTATAGAGTAGTGAAAACGACTTATAATATGTCATTCTAGATGATGTGTACCTGACAGGATCTAATCTGGTTCCAGCAATTCTCAGCTCGTCTTTAGCTAGTTCATCGATAGACTGGTAACCGTCTCTATTTAAAACCAAACCTAAATCACCATCCTTAGTTAGGCTTATGGTTGGTTGTGGATCAGCTTCAATTAATGATCTGATTACATCAGGAGGTATTTTATAATCTTGAGATAATAGAGGGAAATAAATTAAGAGTAGGAATAGTATTTTTTTCATATGTTAAAATAATAAATATTTAACTAAAACCTATAACCAATCATTATACCTCCTCTGTATGGTATCCATTGTGCACTAAAATTAACATTTGAATCAATATCATATCTTGTCCCTGTATTCTTCTCAAAACCTTCGTAAGTGGCCTTAGACCAACCTCCTCCAATAAACGCATCCACTAACCATCTGTCCTTAAACTGCCACTGGTACCCTGCAGATATTCCTGCAAAAAGGATATATCCGTACTGGTACTTGTTCTGGGAAGCATAAGTTGAATTCTTTGAAAGTTTGAACATGCCGTAGCCAAAATGAGTACCAAAGTATAAGCCATCATTCACATTATTAATATAATATCTAACCTCGGGAATTATCTGATTAAATACATAGGGTCTAGATGAAAATTTATCAATTGTCACAGAATTCCAAAATGACATTGTAGCGTCAAGTTGAAAAGTAAACTTTTTAGATAAAGGAACTTCTATGCCTATTCCAGGAACACCAACTAATGATGTGGCACCATTGAGTTTTATATAAGTTTGAGAGTAAACATTATAGCTAAAAAAAAAGAGAAATAATAATAACCTTGTCTTCATCAATTAAAGAAATACCACTTTACTCCTAAATCTAATACTTTTTTCTGAGCAGGATAGTAAGGTGTGACAAAATATCCATCAAATTTATCAAATTGACTAAAATGAGTCATCTTTAGAAAAACTCTAAAATTCTTTACTTGCATACCAAAGAACAGATTTAACCTTAAATTTCTCTCTAAAAGAAAATCATTTTGAATATAAAATGTCTGTAATGAAGGCTCGTAAGCATTCCCATAGTATTCTGACAACAGATATGCATTCACTCCAAACTGAACCGGAATTGAGTTATCAAACCATTGTCCACTATAATATAACCTTGAATACAAGTGGTGTTTTGGGATACTTAATATCTCATCTGAAGATTTTGATACGGTATTATATGAATACCTACTCTCTAAGTTTAGAGTCTTATTAAAGAAGTTAATATTAAAATTAATCCCAAATTGATTATTAAATAAAACCTCATTATGTTGGGTTGGCAGTCTCTCGTTTGAAAAGTAGATATAGTCCTTAACTGAAGTCATTCTGATGAATGGAGAGAATAAAATGTGTTTTGAACTAACCTTTAGATTAGCCTCTAATGAGTTAATAAATGATGAATTAAAATCATTATCCCACTCAAAGTGATTTCCAGAGTATAAAGTGTGAAATAAGGTAGGCACATGTAATCCGCTGTAGTAACTCACATCTAAAACTTTTGATTCTATTTTTCCAAGGAGACTGTAGTCACCAGTCGTCTTTAACTTAAAGTCTGCAAGAATATCAAATTGACTTTTAGAAAGGTTAATTATTCCTCCAAGATAAAACTCATTAAATTTATTAGATTCTAAATCATCGGTATATCTATAGTTAAAGGTTTTATAATTAGCATAAAAATTATAATTGACATCACCTAATAGCCCTCTGATTCCAGCCATATTATTTAGTGACTTTATCTTAACTGAGTCTGAGGTAAAAGTATTATTAAGAAAAAAATTATTATAAAAAGCACTATTTTCAATATAATTTTCATCTAAGTAATCAACTTGCTGAGTATTATATCTAAGGTCGTTATATATCTCAAGGCCATCAACTAATTTATAATTTATAAAAATGTTTAACCTTCTTCTTCTCTCAAGATTCTCAATATTATTTAATCTTGTACTAAAGTCATTATAAATGAAAAACTCTAATGGAAGAGAGTCAGTGACTACATCCACACCACCATTACCTAAAATTTGATGTTTGAAAGAAACAAAATCTGAGTATAACGTTAATTTTTCATCTTCAGATTTATGATAAATAAATAACTTAAAAAGTGAAGAGTTTATGTTTTTATCACCTTTAGCTTTAGAAGCCGCAACCTGTTTATCAGAAGAAATTCTATGAATATCAAAACCAATATTCCAGTTTTTGTTAATATTTCTAGAAAATACAAAATCAACCATAGACCTTCCATTTCCTCCAAAAAACAGAGATAAATCTATATATGGTGATTTTGTATCATAAAATTTTGCTTGAGATGAAAATAGGTAATAATTCTCTAGTGAATTTATTCCTGGAGTAACTGAAAAGGTTGAAGTATTATAATTAAATATATTATTTAGAGGAGTTCCAATATTACCTAGGCTCTGGTATTTAAAATGATTTATTTCATCAAATGAAACTTTTTCAATATTTGTTAGTGAAGAATCTAAAGTAATAAATGTAGTGTCTCCTGAAAGAAAATTATCCTTGGACATATATCTAGAAGTGGTCATACCATATATAGTCTTCGTTGAGTCATCTAAAATAGTTCTAGATTTCTCTTCTTTATTTTCACTTCCTCTATTATTAATATTTTGTCCCCTCTGCTGTGACATCACATCTATGCTTAAGAAGATTAAAATGATAGAAAAGTATGCTCTCATACCTTAGATATATTCAGATAATTTATTTTTAAATAGAAATTTAATTTGAATTGGAATATAATATACGCTATAAGGGTCTAATAAATTTGAAAATTCACATATTTTAACAGCATCTTTCTCAGTCATTATCAATGAGACATCATCATCAAGAATCTCCGTTATTGTAAGGATTTCATTCTTTGTGTATACATGGTGGTCGTCAAATTTTATTTTTTTAATTACTTCATGTTTTGATTTAATAAAATCAAAAAAATTATTAGGATAAGCTATCGATGATATAACAACTACTTTATTAAATAATTTAGAGCCAAATAACCTAACTGAATTCAGATATTCTGTTTTAGTAAATAATATTGGAGCTTTCTTATCAGAATATTTTTGAGATTTAGTTATGAAGTTTCTTCTTTCTTCAATGCCCATATCATTAGGACAATTTGAATATATAAGAATATCTGCTCTTTTAGCGTTTTTTCTAGATTCTCTAAGCATTCCCATTGGAAAAACATGATCATTAAAGAAAGGTCTGTTGTATGATGATATAAGGATATCTACATCTTTCTTAAAAGAATGGTTTTGGAAAGCATCATCCATTATAATATAATTAATATCATTATTATCACAGTACTCTAGTGCATCATTCCTATTCTCAGATACCATTACCTTAGAATGATCACTGAATTTATTTAAGTATTGAGTAGGCTCATCCCCAATTGATTTAGGATTATCCTTTTCACTTGCAATAATAAACCCTCTTGATTTCCTCTTATAACCTCTACTAACTATAGAAAAAAATATTTTTTTTTTAATATAATACCTAGAAATATATTCTACAGTTGGAGTCTTACCAGACCCTCCCATAATTAAGTTTCCAACGGAAATTATTTTAGATTTATATATTTTAGGTTTAAGTATTCCTGAATCGTATAAAAAATTTCTTAGACTTGTAAAAAATCGAAATATCTGAGAAATTGGAAAAAATAAAATATTTTTGAAAAAATTCATTGAATATGAAATTAAGTAAAATTATTGAATCTTTAGAGAAATGGGCTCCTCCAATTTACCAAGAGCATTATGATAATTCTGGTCTTATGGTTGGAGATAAGGAATCATCAATCAATGGATGCCTTATTTCTTTAGATTGTACAGAGAAGGTTGTCGAAGAAGCAATAAACAAAAATTGTAACCTCATAGTCTCTCATCACCCAATAATTTTTGGTGGAATAAATTCAATTGACACTTCTCATTGGACAGGAAGGGTAATAACTAAAGCAATTCAAAATAATATAAACATATACGCGATTCATACTAACCTGGACAATATTATAGATGGTGTAAATAATAAAATATGTAGTATTTTAAATTTAAAAAACATAAAATTTTTAAAAGCCAAAGAAGGTTTCTCTAAAAAATTAGAAATATATATTCCAGAAAAGAACAAAGAGAAGTTCTTAGATAAAATTTACGATATAGGAGTTGGTCATATTGGAAAGTATAAAGAGTGTTCATTTCAACATAAAGGAAAAGGAACATTTATTCCTCAGAAAGAATCTAATCCTTCTCAAGGATCAGTAAATAAGAAAGAAGAAATTGAGGAAATAAAATTAGAATTGTTTTTTGATTCTAAAGTAATGCGTAATGTTTTAGATGTTATCAACTCATCACACCCATATGACGAACCTAATTACTTTATAACAGACTCATTGATAAAATCAAGAGATGTAGGTTCAGGAATGATTGGAAATAGAAAAATTAAATTCAATGAGCTACTAAAAGAACTAAAAGTAAAATTTGGATCTAAGTCTATAAAATACACTAAAATACTTAATGAAGATATAAGCAAAATTGCAGTTTGTGGTGGATCAGGTGGTTTTCTTGTTAATGATGCTATAAAAAAAGGTGCCGATGTCTTTATTACATCTGATTTCAAATATCATGATTTTTTTGAGGCTAATAATAAGATAGTATTGGTTGATATAGGACACTATGAAAGTGAACAGTTTACAAAAGATTTAATATTTGAATTTTTAAACAAAAATTTAATTAATATTGCACTTCATTTAACAGATGAGAACACAAATCCAATAAAATATTATTAAGTAGATGGAACACAGCACAGAAAAAAAATTAGAGAATCTGCTAAANTTACAAGAGATTGACTCTAAAATATTTGAAATCAAAAAGGTAAGAGGAGCTCTTCCAGAAGAGGTCCAAGACCTAGAAGATGAGTTAATTGGTTACAATACTAGGTTAGATAACTTNAAATCAGATATAGATAATAAAAATAATGATATTGATGACTTAAAAAATAAGANTAAAGACGCCAAAAAACTAGTTAAGAAATACAAAGATCAGCAGATGAATGTTAAAAATAACAGAGAATATGATGCTGTTTCTAAAGAGATTGAACTTCAAGAGCTTGATTCAAAACTTTTTGCNAAGANTGTTGGCGAAAACGAAGTGAAAATTGANGAGATAAATGAGGATATAAAGTCTACAAAAAAAGTAATTAAAGAGAGAACTCAAGTATTAAAGTCTAAGAAAGCAGATTTAGATTTATTATCGAATGAAAGTAAAGAAGAAGAAAAAAAATTAGATNCTCTTAAGACTAAAGCTTCAAAAAAAATTGAACCTAGTTTACTATTATCATACGAAAAACTTGTAAACAGACAAAGAAATGGTCTGGCTGTAGTAAAAGTTTCAAGAGGTGCTTGTGGAGGATGTTTTAATATAGTCCCACCTCAAAGGCAAGCTGAAATTAAAGAGAAAAAGAAAATAATTCTTTGTGAATATTGTGGTAGGATACTTGCTGATGTNATTGCAGAAGNAGTAGTAGAAAAACCAAAGAAAAGAACTAAAAGAAAGACAACTACCAAGNNCAAGAAAACTACTGCTAAAGCTNCNAAAAAGTAAGCTNTANNTTAGATGNTTTCTTAAATTTNTAGCTACTATATCATANTTCTTATTATTATAATCAATTANATANACACCCGTGTTAGAGTGAGTATATTTATCCATTTTAGTAAGGTCNTTATCAATAATTTTTGATAATAAGATTCTTAGTGCTCTACCATGGATACANAATAAGACATTTTCATGNTTTTCTTTAATAATCTTATCAAAACCTTTAACTAGCCTCTCNGACATTTNNTTTGGAGATTCACCATTCTCAAACTTTTTATCTAAATCACCTGATANCCATNAATTTATCAGTTCTNCATATTCTTTTAAATNNTCACTTTTTCCTTGATTTATNCCCCAACTTATCTCATTAAATTCTTTTAATTTTTTACAGGGAATACCCGCTTCAGCAAATCTTCTAATAGTCTGATATGTTCTCTTCAGGGCTGAGACATAAACCATATCAAATGGAATAGATTTATAATAATCATAGAAAAGAGAAGATTGATTATCTCCAAACTTATTAATATCACTATCAACTTCTGAACCTTGTATTATACCTTTTTTATTGTATTCAGTCTGCGCATGACGCATTATATACAACCTCATTTAAATAAAAAATAAGTTTAGTGAGATTATATAAAAAACNGTGAAAAGAGTTTGTAAAATGATAGTGTTTATATTTGATTTAACGAGCTCTCTACTCTCATAATTCTTCCAAAGATTTATAAAAATAAAAAGACCAAATAAATACAATACAGAATTACCAATCAAAAATATATTTTTATCAAAATATTGATGGGTATTAAGTAAATCCGTTAGGTACACTGATGAATAAAATGCTAANGACAAAATAACCAAATAACCCCATCTAGCAGCTTTTTTACCAAATGTTACAACAAGGTGATTCTTTCCTGTTGAGGCATCACTTGCTGCATCAGGGAATTGATTAATATATAAAATATTTGTAGTCAACAATCCAAATGGAACACCAAGTGAGAGAAGCATATAAAACTCAGTTGAAAACAGATTAATAGTTTCTGAAGAAATAGCATAACCAGTTCCTAGTGTTAAAAGAGGGCCAAAAGCAAGAAAAATAGCAAGTTCCCCTAAACCTCTTCTGGCTACTAACCTTAGTGGTCTAGCAGTATAAAAATATCCTAAAAATAAACCAATTAAACCAACACTTAATGCACCTTTAATATTTTCAAATGAACCAGTTATACTGAAAATATTATAAAATAAAATGGATGCTAATACTAAAGATGAAATTAGAAGAGCTGTCGCTACTGTTTTGGTTTTATTTAAAGTTATTATCCCCAATTCTATTGCCCTACTCCCTCCAGTTATTGCAGCTCCACCAGGTTGGAAATATTCGTTATTAGCATCATCTGTACCATCACTTACATCAAAATAATCATTGAATACATTGGAAGCTAAATGGAGTAATAATACACCTATTACAGCTAATACTAGACTGGCAACATTAAACAAACCATCTCCAATACCAGCATAATATGATGCTATAGCGAACATTGGAAGAGTTGAAGCACTTGTAAATGGTACCCTAGTTATGGCTACACCCTTAATTATTTTTGTAGAAAGGTTAATAGGTACTTCAACGTTTTCACTAATGACTTCTGTCACACCACAATACCCTGTTTGTGCATTACTTTTTCCATCAGCAAATGTTGGCCTTATACTTATTTTCGCATTTATTTTAGATCCATCCTTATTAAGAAAGTAAGTTTTACCAACATACTCACCTAATTTATCAGCAGTAGCTAACCAATTAGCTACATTTTGGATTACAATTTCTCCAGGTGAAAAAATTGATACTCTTTTCTTGCCAACAATTTCTTCTTTTTCATAGCCAAAAATCTTTACAGCATCGTCGTTCATAGTAAGAACTCTACCCTCCATATCACAGGTTATAACACTTTTCATATTATCTATTTTAAATTTATTTAATGTTTACAATTATATATACTGAGTAAATGAATTTTAGTTCAAATATCTCGGCAATTTAAATCTTTTTTTTATTTTGATTATCTAAAATTTTAATCATTCCATCTAAAGTCAAAGTTGGAATTATATCATGAAAAAATCCTTTTAAAGGTTTTGCAAATTTAGACAGACCTCCTGTGGCAACAACTTTAGTTTCCCCACTTAATTCAGTTTTAATTTTATCAATCATTTCCCTTATAAGACCAACATAACCAAACATAATACCACTTTGAATAGAATGAACAGTGTTTTTTCCGATTACTTTATCAGGTAGGATAATATCTATTGAAGGTAGTTTAGCAGTATTTTTATAAAGAGAATTAATTGCAGTCTGTAATCCTGGGACTATATTAACTCCCAATATCTGATTTGACTTTGACACAACAGTAAAAGTGAGAGCAGTTCCAAAATCAATGACTATTACATTTTCATTATACATACTAGATGCCTCTACAGCATTACATACTAGATCAGAACCAATCTCGTTTACATCATCTATTTTTATTTTTACAAGATTTACTTTTGAAGGTTTTACGATGAAAATATCTTCACATAGAATATCATTACAAGATAGTCTCACAACATCGGTTAGTGTAGGCACTACACTACTTATAANNACTTTCTCAACATTTGAAGGATTAAAATCATTNAGAGAAATGATTTTTTGAAGTTTATTTTTGAAGGTCCAATAAGTTATATTCTTTCTAGAACTAAGTCTATAGATTTTTTCCCATTTACCATCTATATATAGCCCAATTACAACATTTGAGTTACCAATATCAACTGCAACCTTAATCTTTTTCATTAAATAAATTTAATTGGTCCGAGTCTAGGTCAAGTTCTAAAGATTCTCCAACATCAAAGTTTTCTTGGTTTNACTCTTCGTCATCCTTTTTATTTTTATTCTGAGATAAAACCTCTCCTTCATTTTTTTCTAAGAGAGTATTTTCATCTCTATTTAAAAGAGTGAAAGTACCTGATCTTATCTTTTCAAAATTTATTTTATTACCAATAGATTTCCATCCTTTAACATCAATAAATTTATCTAAATTAATTTCAGTTAGTTGAAGCTTCTTATTTGAAAAGTACTTAAATGAAATTGTTTCTCCATACTTAAAGGATGCATACTCTAACTTTGATCCTTTCTCTTGAGAAATAAATAAAAACTTCTTATTCATAGTATTAGTTTCTATATTAAATCTCTTCACATAATAATTTTTTANTTTTCCATCATAATACGCTGCAGACATAATCCCATTTTCNATATACTTATCAAGAAAAAGAATNTTATTCCAGTCATACCTATTGGTTAATTCAAAAGATGTCAATTCATAATTNCCATCTTTATAAACTGCAATAATCATATCCTCTCCATTAAATTTTCCTAAATACTCTCCTCTTTGCTCAGTATTTAACCTTCCTATAGAATTATCATAATAAATTTTTATTCCTGACAGAGTCGATAAGCCAACACTTTTCTCCTTAACTGCCCTAACCTTATACTTTGATAATATATTTCCTCTTGCTGCTTTACCTTTTATTTCTATTTCAGAGAAATCGTAATCAAATACTTTTTTTCTTGCTTTTTGTGATGCATGTACGTGAACCGTTACTACCTCAGACTCACCATTGGGTCTGGATGCTATATATAGTAGTTTTGACCCTTTATCTCCCTTCCCAAGATTATAAATCTTTTCTTTTGTTGCTGAAGTTACCTGAAATCTTTTCACATAAGAAAAACCTTTTTTTAGATCAAGATATGATGCATTAAATACCATTCTCTTATCACTTTTCTTCCATATTTGAGCTAAAACAATATTTTTACCGATAAAGACCTTATCCTGAATCTTTACAATTTTATATGTACCATCTGCACAGAAAGATATTATATCATCAATATCCGAACAGTTACAAACAAATTCTTCCTTCTTTATACCATAACCTATAAAACCNTCTTTNCTGTTAACATATAGTTTNACATTATTNGCAGCTACAGATTTTACTTTAATNNTATCAAATTTNANNATNTCNGTNTTCCTCTCTCTACCCNTCCCATACTTATTCAGNATATTATANTAATAGTCAATAGTATAATCTATTAAATTTTTAAGGTTCTTAATAGTTTTATTTAGTTCATCATTTAATTTAACTAATGAATCATTTAATCTTTCTTTATCAAATTTTGATATCCTCTTAATTTTGATCTCAGTAAGTCTTATAATATCATCTTTAATTATCTCTCTGTANAATTCTTTTTTGTANGGTTTTAGACCTTTATCTATTGTTTCAATGACTTGATTCCATGTCTCACAATCTTCAATTTTTTGATATATTTTATTTTCAATAAATATTCTCTCAAGAGTTGAAAATAGAATTTTTTCTTTTAGTTCATCTCTCCTAATCTCTAGCTCCTTCTTTAATAAATTCTTAGTTGACTCAGCAGAGTATTTTAGTATATCCTTTACTCCAATAAATTCTGGTTTCTCNTTAACAATAACACACGCATTAGGTGATATTGACACCTCACAGTCTGTGAATGCATAAAGAGCATCAATAGTAATGCTTGGTGACTGATTTTTATGTAAATGAACTAAAATTTCTACTTTTTCTGCTGTATTATCAACTACCTTCCTAATCTTAATTTTACCCTTGTCATTAGCCTTAATAATAGAGTCTATTAAGCTAGTTGTAGTTATGTTATAAGGAATATCATCNATTACAAGAGTGGACTTATCAAACTCTCTTATTTTTGATCTTACTCTGATTTTTCCACCCCTCTTCCCGTCATTATAATCCGTAATATCAACCATGCCCCCATTAGGGAAGTCAGGATACAACTTAAATGATTTTCCTTTAAGGTAAGAAATTGATGATTTAATTAGCTCACAAAAATTATGTGGCATTATCTTAGTAGATAACCCAACCGCAATACCTTCTACTCCCTGAGCAAGGAGCAATGGGAACTTAACTGGTAAGTTCGTAGGCTCTTTTTTTCTTCCATCATATGATAGCTTCCATAATGTGGTTTTTTCATTAAAAAGTGTTTCAAGACCAAATTTGGATATTCTTGCCTCAATATACCTAGATGCTGCTGCTTTATCCCCTGTCCTTACATCACCCCAGTTACCTTGAGTATCGATAAGCAAATCTTTCTGACCTAAATTCACTAGAGCATCTTCTATTGAAGCGTCACCATGAGGATGGAATTGCATGCTACTCCCAATAATATTTGCACACTTATTATATCTTCCGTCCTCTATATTATTCATAGAATGAAGAATTCTTCTCTGAACTGGCTTAAGACCATCATCTATAGAAGGTATAGCTCTTTCAAGTATAACATAGGATGCATAATCTAAGAACCAATCCTCGTAAAGATCTGATACAGGATTATCATTTGAAATTGAACCCTCTAGTTCCTTATTAATTTTATCCTCACTCATTCTGTAAACTCAATTAAATCTTTCTCTACTCTTAACTTCTCTATAATAAACTCTTGTCTCTGCTGGGTATTTTTACCCATATAAAAAGAAAGGAGATCATTTATCTTAGATTTTCTGTTAAGTATTATTGGCTCAAGCCTTATATCATCACCAATAAAATTTTTAAATTCAGAAGGGGAAATTTCTCCAAGACCTTTAAACCTCGTAATTTCTGGGTTTTTACCTATTTCCTCTACAGCTTTATTTCTTTCTTCGTCATCATAACAGTAGAATGTTTTTTTCTTATTTCTTACTCTAAACAGAGGAGTCTCAAGAATATAAACATGTCCCATCTTCACAAGGTCTGGAAAGAATTGTAAGAAATATGTTAAAAGAAGTAATCTTATATGCATTCCATCCACATCTGCGTCAGTAGCTATTATTATCTTATTATACCTTAAACCTTCTAAACCATCCTCAATGTTTAGAGCGTGTTGGAGAAGATTAAATTCCTCATTTTCGTATACTATCTTCTTAGTATGACCAAAACAATTAAAAGGCTTACCTCTAAGACTAAATACTGCCTGAGTTTGTACATTTCTAGACTTTGTGATTGATCCACTAGCTGAATCACCCTCCGTTATAAAAACCATAGAGTTTCCTTTTATTTCATCATCTCCCCTCTTATCATTTAGATGAACTCTACAGTCCCTTAGCTTTTTATTATGGACCTTAGCCTTTTTTGCTCTTTCATTTGCTAGTTTTTTAATTCCAGCAATCTCTTTCCTTTCCCTCTCTGACTGAAGGATTCTCTTCTGAAGTGCCTGAGCTGTCTCTGGATTTTTATGTAGATAGTTATCCAGCTCTTTCTTTACAAAATCATTAACAAATGATCTTACAGTCTGACCTTTTGGACTAATATTAAGAGATCCTAATTTTGTCTTTGTCTGTGACTCAAACACTGGCTCTTGTACTCTAACGGCCACAGCTCCTGCGACACTTGCCCTGATATCTGTTGCGTCATAGTCTTTCTTATAATATTCTCTCACAGCCTTTACAATACCTTCTTTAAATGCTGCGAGGTGAGTTCCTCCTTGAGTTGTATACTGTCCATTAACAAATGAGTAATATTCTTCACCATAATTGTTGGTATGTGTTAGCGAACACTCAATATCTTGACCTTTAAAGTGTATAATAGGATATCTTATTGAATCTACGTCAGTCTTATTTTCTAATAGATCAAGAAGTCCATTCTCAGAGTGATACTTTTTACCATTATAATTGAGCGTAAGCCCTGAATTTAAGTAAGCGTAGTTCCATATCTGATCCTCAAGGTATTCTGGTATATAATTATAATTTTTAAAAATAGAGTTATCAGGCTCAAACATTATAAAAGTACCATTTCTTTCCTCTGTAGAGTGGATGTCTTTATCTGATGTAGTTATCCCCCTCTCAAACTCTGCATTTTTTGTTTCTCCCTCTCTAAATGATTCTATATGAAACTTCGTAGATAAAGCATTTACTGCCTTAAGTCCTACTCCATTTAATCCAACTGACTTCTGGAACGCCTCAGAATCATATTTACCACCAGTATTAATCTTTGATACACAGTCAATAACTTTACCAAGAGGAATTCCTCTGCCATAGTCTCTAACCTCTACCTTATGATCTCTTACTTTTATCTTTATTACTTTCCCATGACCCATAAGATGTTCATCTATGGAGTTGTCTATAACCTCTTTAATAAGTACATAGATACCATCATCTTTCGCAGATCCATCACCCAATTTACCGATGTACATACCTGGACGAGTACGTATATGTTCCTTCCAATCTAATGACTTTATACTATCCTCAGTATACGTGTTTTTCCTATTTTCCATTAAGGAATTAAATATAAGAATGAATTACAATAAATTCATTTTTTAACTAAAAAATATCGAAAGCTTTTAGCCTAATAGAGTAAATTGGGACATTATTTCTNACATTATCCCCAATAAAGTTATTTATAAATATTTCTATTGATGTNTTATCGTAAAAGTTTAGAGCAACTCCTGCAAAAACTTCAACTAGGTCTCGAGAACCACCCATTACTGAAATNTTTCCAGAAAGAGGGATTTTAGCTCCAAAAGAATANAAATTTGGTTCGTCATCAATAATTACATAGTTACCACTAAGCGAAAGTATACTTTCTCCGATAGGCACATCATATGATACTGTGGCTATAGTAGCATTTCCAAAGGGATCAAATTTACCCTCTTGATAACTATATTTCTCTTCGCTAGTTAAGGCAACTTTAGAAGAAATTCCTATCAAAAAATTTCTTGTGTATANTGTTATTCCAGGAGTAATTCCAAATAATGATTGTTTGAATCCATTATTTGACCAGTTCTGATACAGTGGATCAGAAGTATCCCAGGCTAGTAAGTTAAACTTATCTTGAGAGAATGATGCTTTCATAGCAAACATGACATTCATGTCTCTGTTAAGTTGCTGTCTATAACCGAAAGTTAAACCAGCAGAAAGTCTCCTAAAAATATCATTTGAATAATTTAACATGTCAATACTTGTCTGGAAGTGATTATTAGTAATCCTCTGAGAGTTTCTTGTTCCATTATTACTTGAGAAGTATCCAGGCGCTGGACAATATATCATATTATCTGTCATCCTAAAACTAGCAGAAGCATAACTTAGAGCAGAATTAAACCTTGATCCTCTTAGTGATCTGGTATCAAGAATTGTNAGNGAATTTCTNCCNTCAATTCCAGATAGNGCNGGGTTTACNAANATATTATTATCNGAAGCNCGAAGTATCTCTACATACTCTTGAGAGTAAGAANTCAAGAAGGTAANAAAACTAANAAATAGTATTANAAATNTTTTCATCATCTATCTAAAAATATTACTCCAACAATGGTTNTGNCCCTAANATCTCCNTATTCTACAGGNGTTATCTCATAAAAATACATCCCTCTNTTNGCATCTCCAGTNGTATTTTTATCTANACCNTCCCATATAATGTCATTATTCACAANACCATCAAANACNATTCTCTGGTACCTGTCCATTATCTTGACCTCAAATGTAACGTTTCCAAGNATTATATTCTTATATTTTACNGTAAAAAAGTCATTNAACCTGTCTGAATTNGGAGTAAAGTATGATGGGAGCTCATACTCAGGATACTGNATATTTTCNATNTTAATTAAAACTTTAGCGTAGTTAGATATACAGCCAAGAGANTCCTGAACAGCNTAAGTAATACTGTCTCTTTTAGTAGGAGATCCAATATAATCATATGTTATNGTNCCNTCATTATTCACNACTAAATCNCCNTATAATGGCGGATCTAATATAAAAATACTTGAGGAATCAAGCGGGTTATCNATATCAAAATCATTTGCTATTAAATCTTTANTNATAATATCATTNGTTAANGCATTNACAGATATTGTNTCATCTAAAGCTNTTGGACAATCATTAATTGAGTTNATTCTAATNGTTACAGTNGCNTTATCAGANCAGTTTGTAGATGGATCAGGATCTGTTATTTCATACTCAAATGTTACAANTTCAGGTCCTGGNGGACTTATTTGTGTTGGTGGAGTGTANGTAAATGATCCNTCAGACCTTAGCTCTANNGTTCCAACAGAAGGAGCAATAGTTACAGNGTAGTTNTTATCAGTAATTACCANGTCATTNTCAGTATCATTTTTNGCAACNGTNGAGTCTAANACTTGTCCTTCATTTATAAAAAATGAATCATCNANAGCATCGGGACAATCGTTAACTTGGTCTATACAAATCGTNACTATGGCAGTNTCTAANCTATAAAAATCTCCATCAAATGCNACATATGTAAANNAATCACTNTCATCTTCACCACCNTCGTGCGTGTAAGTAAANGTACCATCAGGATTAAAAAGAAGTGTNCCGTGTGAGACTCCNTGGATTAATTNAGCAGTTAAAANNCTATCCTTTGGATCTGGGTCATTATCATTTCCTAGAACTCCTGTCGAATATGTAGCAATGTTTAATGTTTCTCCCTCTTTAAGACATGGTATAAACCCATCATTGTTTACTACTGGAGGCTTGTCAGCCACNGAATCAACAGACAATATAACTGTGTATACTGACCCATTGCACTCTCCGTCTGAAAGTCTATAAGAAAATTGATCTTCAAAATTTTCACTATCGTCATGAGTGTAGATAAAAGATCCATCAGATCCTAGTGTGAAAGGACCAGCATGGTATAGTGGAGGTGTTATAAGGGATGCTGATAACACATCACAGGTATTATCATCTGTGTCATTAAATAAGACACCAAGATTAGNTCCTATACTNATAGTCTGACCCTCTGAAATTTTATAAAAGTCATTTTCACCAATAGGACACACATTGTTAATGGTTATAAACACAGTATCTATAGACTCNGTAAGAGAATCTTTGACCTTAAATAAAAAGTAATCTTCATTAGGCATATCGGTACAGTCATGTTTATATATAAATGATCCATTAGAATTTATATCTCCAGAAGGNAGTAANGTTCCCCTGAAAGGGTCTTGGTGAATTTCAACNGTAAGTTCAAGCCCAAGATTACTNGATGAAACAGTAAGAATACTCTGAGATGAATCNACAACTAGTTCCCTACCTTCATCTACAGCAAAACTTAGTGAGCTAGTAGTTGGAGATGGGCTATTAATGCTAATAAAAACGGTATCTGTTTCAACTGCGTTATCTTGACCATCTGAGAGTTGGTATACAAAATAATCTTGATTAGGTATAAATGTACCATCATGAATATATATGAATGTTCCGTTCGAGTCTAAACTAAATGTACCTATGTGCATGCTTGGTGGCTGAACAAGAGTCACTCTCAACGTATCACAAGCGAAAGAGTCAACATCATTTATTAGAAGGCCATTTAATTCATCAACATTTAATGTGGCACCATGATCTACAGAATACATATCTGGCTCTCCGAAAGGGGCCTCATTCTGAATAAATATAATGACACTATCTTGAAGTTCNGANGTCAAAAGACCATCATNAACTTTATACTGAAATACATCTAACGTTGCGTCATTACAACCGTGGATATAGGTAAACGCTCCCCTATTTCCAATTGAAAAAANACCTTGGTTATGAAATGGGGGAATAGTAAGTACAGNTCTTAGTTCACTATTNNNATTATCTGTATCTAAATCNTTTTTNACTATNAGNNNNGAATCNGNATTNNGNACNANNAANGTATCTCCNTCATTCACATAAAAAGTATCCTGAACAACTACTGGNTTATCNTTNACNGGNGTNATNCTTATCACNACNTCTGCNGTATCAAAACAGACNCCGTCAGTCATNACATATGTAAATAAATCNGAGTAGAATTCATCCCCANCATGCTGGTAGGNATAATCACCATTAGNNTCNAAAGTNAGNGAACCATGNTCAGGTAANTTAATGACACTAAATATTTGGAGAAGATCNCCGTCTGAATCTATATCATTACTCAGAACATTTCCATTNGTTATNCCACCCTCATCAAGGATATTTCCATCNTCAGAAGCANTAGGACAAGTATTTATATCNTCNCCAATCAAATTANCNTTAACTGAAAAGACTATTAAAAAAAGAAAGAAGAATACTTTTCTTAGCATNTATTGTAATTTGATACTTAACGCAAATTTAATCAATATATTTTCCAAATCTCAATTCTAAAGTCTAATCTCTTTTAATAAAAATAAAGCCAGTAAGTGGTTTTGTATCATCTCCTAGATCTAAAATATAGAAGTATGTTCCCTTAGGTAATGCTCCGTCACCAAAAAATATCTTCATCTGATTTGTCCCGTCCCAGTCGTTATTATATTTTCTTCTTTCAAATACCCTATTGTTCCATCTGTTATATATTCTAATTTTATGATTTGGGTACTGTTCCAGACCCCTAATTACCCAAGTATCGTTCACTCCATCATTATTAGGTGAAAATCCATTAGGAATATGTAAGTCCTTATGATAAACCTCTACCTCAAATGGGGAAGTAAGTATGTCATCCTCACATAAATATGAAGGGGATGATATAATAAGTCTATAGCTCAAGAAGATGTTATCTAACTGGTTCTTATCAAAGTTCACACCTGAAATTTTTAATAAATTAGTGTTTGATCCTGAGTAAGATGTCAAACCCTTTAGGGTATCAGATACATTTTTCCAGAATAGACTGTACTCATCCTGTACCTGCCACTGGTAAACAAACCTGTTAGTTAAATTAACATCTACAAAAAGACTGAAAGTATCACCTTCTCTCACTAATGCATACATCTCAGGAGAACTTAATATATCAATGGAAAACCCTTCCTCTAGGAAGTCATAAGTTCCATTATTATCATTATCCACTGGTAATTCATAACCTGAATCAGAATCTACTAGACCTAGTGAGTCTACAGTAACAGGGCTATTTCCTAGCATACCATCATTATCATTATCCTTAAACCCTGCCTCCCTAACATCAAAACAATCGTCGTCATCTGAGTCAAAGTCTCTGTTGTTATTCCTCCCGTCAGAATCAACGTCATTACACACATACGCATAAATTTTGTTGTCAGAAACAAAAGTTGATGGGCCGTCATGGTTAGTGTTTTTCACTTCTAAATTAAACCCTTCCTTACATGAGAAGCTAAAACTCTTATCTAAAACCCAACCTTCAACTGTGTTATCCATATAAGGTATCACATCTACCATCTGACCGTCAATAGTCTCAGAATATAGTTTAATAGACCCGTCTCTTATCACTAACTCTATTTTTGTGTTATCATCCCAAGGGAACCATTTATTTCCAAAAATTCCTCCATTAAATTCCCTTGTGAGGTAAGGGTCGGCTTTCCCACGGGTCACATCCCAGTGGTACTGGTTAAATGAAAGAATTGTCTTTCCGTCAACCCTCACTTGAATACCATCATCAAAATTCATGTCAGACACGTAGTAGCAGCTCTCGTATACATCTCCCGGGGACACAAACATAGAGACGTTAATGTTATTACCAAATATATCTCCAGATCCTCCAGATCCAGTATTTCCAGTGAATTGAGCTACGATAGGATACCCAGATGTAATAAGTGTATCCACATCACCACTTATAAGTATACTTGAATTATTTTCACATTCTAAAGAGTCGTAAATCCCGTCATTATCATCATCTAAATCAGAAAAATCCCCGACAAAGTCCACATCAAAGTCTTTAGCTATTTTAATTCTAAAAGGGTCTGACACTACCTGTCCACCACATATGAATGATGGAGTTGAGACAATAACTCTAAATATCCTGTTATCATAACTAATGTCTGCATTCATAATCTCAAGGACATTTGATGTGTTAGAGAGTCCTTCCCAAGTCATACCACCGTTATCACTAACTTGCCACATAAAAAGCACCTTCGTGTCTGAGTCTTTGACCTCAACACTTACACTTACTGATGAGTCACTTCTCTCTACAATGTATACGTCTGATGGCTCAACAATAATCTTTACTGCAGATCCAAAATCAAGATAATCCGAAATGAAATTACTGTCTCTATCCACTGGGTCTGTATATCCATTTCCATCTCCCCCACTAATAACCTTACCATTTTCATCAACGACAACTGGACTACCTCCTAACATACCGTTTCCATCTGGATCAGAAAATCCTGCTTCGATCACATCATCACAACCGTCTCCGTCTGAGTCTTGATCAAAAGAGTTAATTATACCGTCTCCGTCTGAGTCACCATTACCTTCCACATAATCATATATACCATCATTATCATCATCTACATCATCCGTGTCAGGAATACCATCAACATCATTATCAGGTAATACAGTTAGTAGTTTAGATATACTTGTTATATCATCTCCGCATCTGTAGGATGGAGTAGACACTTTCACCCTATATAGATTTTCAGATAAAGTGAGAGGTGCTCCCAAAACCTTTAATGTATCTGTAGAAACACCTGAATAAGGAAGTGAATCCTTTACAACTTGCCATGTTATACCTCCGTCAGCTGAGAGTTCCCATGTATAAGAAATATTACTTAAAGATGAGGATGAAACCGTAAAATATGTGTCACTCTGCTCAGTAATAATTTGTGATTCAGATATAGAATCTAGAGATAATGGACCCCCAAATTCTAGGAAGTCATAAACACCTGAATTATCATTATCCTCAGGTACTTTGTAATTACAGAACCCATAATTTCCTGAAATTATAATATCATCAATTATCCCAAATAGGTAATCTCCCGAATTCTGAGAACCTCCTATTATAACAGGAGAATTATTAAAGCCAATACCAGTTGAATCCACAAAAGAAAGTACAGTGTCGCCATTAACAAAGTGCGTATACACATCACCATCTTTCTGAATTACGAGGTGATACCAATCAAATTGGTTTAACAGTATCTCTGCTGATGATATTTGAGCATCTTTATCGCCTACATCAAAAATAAGTTCAGAGGTATCATTTACATATTCATACTTATATACCCAAGATGAATCTACAGAATACTTTTGGATAAATGGCTTTGTTTCACCCGAGTTAATTAGATCATAAGGTTTTACCCATAATGAGATAGAAAATCTTTCATACAAACCTAGATTTAGAAGTGAATCATGAACAACAGATATGTAGTCATCAACACCATCAAATAAATAGGCTGAATTTGGGATTCCAAATCTATCTGTGTCAAGAGAAGGACCGTTTATAGTTCCATTGAAATTATTACCTGAGGAGTCAGCAGANTTACCNNTAAAATCATATTTTGCTATATATTNTTCAANTACAAGNCCTAACCCGTCAACCTTNACAGGTGAATTTCCTAGTATCCCGTCATTATCAGGGTCTACACAACCAGATTCTATGACATCAAAGCATCCATCTCCGTCTGAGTCGAGGTCAAATGAGTTTATTATACCATCACCATCGGCGTCTCCATCACCCTCGTAAATATCATATATACCGTCGTTATCGTCGTCAAGATCATCTTCATCTGCAATTCCGTCTTTGTCATTATCAGGTAGCACTGTTAGGGCCACACTGGANAACACATCCTCATCACAGACGAATGCTGGAGTAGAAATTTTAACTTTGAACTGGTACTCATTAAATTCAAGTGGTGCGTTAGTGAGCGTCAGAACNGATGANNTTGTTCCTNTATAAATAGCATTATCAGCAATATCTACCCAATTTTCACCCTCATCTTCTGAAACCATCCACTGAAATATNACTGTGCCATCAACAGAATATTCTACCTCGTATCTTGCNTCTCTTGTCTCTATAATAGAAACACTTNNNGGGTCAGAAGTNATAGTGATNGCAGATCCNTTTTCAAGGAAGTCATACACCGCATTAGAGTCCCTNTCAANGGGATTAACATACCCATCTAACCTNGGAATTACTGTGCCTAATGAGTCTACATCTACTGGTGATGTACCAAGAATACCGTCTCCGTCTCCNTCAGTAAAACCAGCCTCGNTAACATCTAGACATCCGTCTCCATCAGAATCAAGGTCAAAAGNATTAGGTATNCCGTCAGAATCTACGTCCCCGATCTCCCTCATCTACATCNAAGATNCCGTCNTTATCATCATCTANATCATCAATATCTGGAATTTTATCCTTGTCATTATCAGGAAGACAATTTAGTACGNCACTATTACAATAAACAGGTTCTGAGCAATAAAGTTGGTTTGATACNACCACCCTGTACTGATTTTGATCCATCTCGATAACNACACTATCAATTTTTAATGTGTCAGAATTTATCCCTGAGTATACACTTGTATCTGCTAAATTTATCCACCCCTCTCCGAGGTTGAGTTGCCACTGGTACGTTATAGGACCTTCATAATCTACACCTACAAAGAAAAAAGTTTGTGTTTCTATTGCGATCCTCACATCTTCAGGGTCTAAAGTAACCAAGGGACTTAATGACACTTCCCTATAATCTTTAACTCCGTTTATATCTAAGTCTAAGGGGTCAGTGTAGCCGTCCTCTACAGGTTGTCCACCTCCTAGTGTTNAGCAGGTTCCAGTTATTATGANACTCTGATTATTTACTGAACCACCAGTTGCGGCAGTAAATCCATAATATACTTCAGANTTTCCATCAAATATTTCATTTACTATGTCTTTTGTAGAAGAAATTATTACGTTTCCATCCCAAGAAACAGTTAAGTTTTTGTCTTTGCTATTCCAGCTAAATATGACTTCATGGTAAATATTATCAGCTATCTCTGAGGTAAAGACATACTCATTATTATGTATTGTTGTCTGCCCATCATATACAATGGCTGCATGATCACCGTCTGGATCATTTGAATTCCACTTGTATGTATCAAATTCAACNGCTACAGAAGGTGTAATTCCCATGTAACCAATACCACCTCCCGNTGAACCCTGATCTGAAGATAATGGCTGNAAAACAAATGCTATTCCATCTGCACCATTCGCACCTTGAATATTACCTAGATTTANNTTAGACTTAACTTCAAAATCTTTTGAGAGGTCAACAGTTTCNAGAGACCATACGGCCCCAGACTGGTTACCTAACTCTTCTGTAAGTAGGTAAGAACTATCTGTCTCAATAAACTGCGCAGACCCTACAATATTATAATCAGTAACATTCAAAGGAGAACATTCTTGAATCCCATCACAACCAATAACTACACCAAGAGAGTCAACTACAACNGGCGAGACACATAATATTCCGTCATCATCNGGATCACTAAAACCAGCCTCAACAACATCAAAACAACCGTCTCCGTCAGTGTCAAGATCAAAACTATTAATAATTCCATCTCCGTCTATGTCAGTGGTATCCTCCTCAGAGTCAAATATCCCATCATTATCNTCATCTAAGTCTTTCTCGTCGGGTACACAGTCCCCNTCATTGTCTGGAAGCATTTTTATTGAGGCAGCGTTTGTGGTATCTCCAACACCACATACAAATCCTCTGGTCTCCACAATTGCCCTGTACATATTTCCAACAAAAGAGCTATCAAAGTCAATNATCTCAAGTTTTTTATCAATAATACCCTCNTAATTCTCTACATCAAATATCCTCTTCCAAGAGTTACCTGAGTCATAACTTACCTGCCAACGGTAAGATACGTTTACTCCTTCTCCCTCAGCCTCGAAGAATAAGTCAATATTATCTGTGTCTGGACAAGGTTCTAATATTATATCTTNAGGGTGTGTGACTATAGAGAGCTGGAATCCATTNTCCCTGAAATCAGGNGCTCCGCTTCCATCTAGGTCAGCTGGTAGTGTGTACCCGTCAACAACATCAGTATTATCATCATTTTTAATCACCATACCACGNANGTCTACATATACTCCNTTTGAAGANCCATATCCCAAAATTNCGTTATTGTCTTGGTCTGTGAACCCTGCCTCTTGTGTGTCAAAACATCCGTCNTTATCAGAGTCNAGATCATACCTATTAATTANGCCGTCTCCGTCAGTGTCTTCATCTCCCTCCCANGCATCTAATATCCCNTCATTGTCATCGTCAAGGTCATCTGCGTCAGTGATACCATCTTCATCAAAATCTGAGTATGAATAAAAATAACCCGCAAGACCCTGTACCGAGTTATATCCGTAGTACTGACCATATACAGGTCCGTCAGATTCTATGGTAAGTCTTTTGTCTGGACCAAGAGGAAGTATAGTCGCCAGGTCTGAGTTATCGAAAAGGTACCAAGAAAGGTCATCCCTACCCTCTATAGTCTCTGTGAAGGGTGCATATGAGCTTGCTTGAGTACCATTTAGCTTCAAGTCTGCACCTGTAGAAGATAGTATCCTTAGTTCCATCTCAAACTTTGTGGTTGCAATATCTTCGATATTATAGATTCCGTCAATCTTATTTGAAGCCAAAGGATTAATACCACTCACAAGCATCATCGCCTGTTTTGCAGCATTCCCATCCTGTCCGGCCATATTCTGGTACCCGTAAACTCTCTTGTTTGAGAGGACATAAATCTGGTTATCAGAAGTTACGTTACCACCACCAAAGTATAGTATTTTATACTCACCGGCGTCTATTGTATGATCTGCTGGGGATGAAGTAGTATCTGCTGATGCTGTGTGGAGCCATATCTTAGTATTGTCTTCGTGAGCGACAACGATCGCGTACTCGTTGGTATTACTCTGCTCACCATTGATATTAATTTCCCCTCCAGATCTAAGGAAAACATACTCATTTGATACATTTTCAATCGGTTTTATCTGGTCAAAACCTATGTCCCTTCCGTTCCCCTGCCAGGAGTTACTTCCTCCCCAGAATCCAACGTTAACAACAATATTTTTATCAGACTCAAGAAGAGCACCTACTAANGCGTCATAATGTTCTNNTGAAGAACCTGGAGTGTTATCGAGCGCAAATGCATGTGTCTGGTACTGGTTCAGGAAGAATGTATAGTCTCCATTGCCATCTAAAACGTAGTCTTGGCTGTTACCAAGAACATTTTCCCAATCTGATTCCACCCCACCAAGNCCTGACAATTTGACTTCAGTCACACCTTCTTCCAGTGATAAAGCAGTGAAAAACACTCTCCTGTGTATCGACTGAATGTTTGATATCCCATGACCTAACCTGAAAGTTTTACCTGAAGCTGACTCACCCTTAAGAAATGAAGAGTTTGCCTGCTGACGGTCATAGAAATTAAGTGATGACCCGTCGTCCCACCTCCAACCTCCGGAAGGCTCAGAATATAATGGGTCAGAGGGATCTTGGAATAGACCTATCCAAGGACCATATTCCTGATCTTCAAAAGGAAGTTCTTCAAACCAATCGACGATTTGATCTTGTTCCTCTTGAGTATTTATACTTACTAAGTACCCGCCTAGTCCTATTGCTATATCTCTTGACTCTGTCCAAGTGAATTCATTTAATTCACTTTCTATATTTGACATAAAGTAGCTGTGACCATCAAAAAAACCAAGAAATATGTAATCATCATCCAAGGTGTCCAGATTATAATCAAACTCAACTATAAAAGGAAGTTTATTATTATTAGANAGNTCATTCCATAGTCCATTCCACCAGATATGNGCATAATTTTCCTCTCCATTATCATTAGAACANCAGTCATTAGGTTCATCANAATCTCCTTTAGTATTCCAACTCGTATACTGTGTAAGTACATTAGGATCAAAATTTCCTGCCTGAAACCTTGTCTCAACAAANATTGGGATAGGTTTTGAGAGNCCGACATCACTAAAACCCTCTACCATCATACCCTTATCAGAGAGGTTGCTNCCTAGGTCTTCAGTTAAAATTATAAGTGGAGTCTTCTCATCGTTCCCAACCCTGTAAGATATAGACCTNCCCTTAATNANAGTCAANACATCATNNTCTNNNGANCCAAACTTNNNAANNTTAATATANATGTCNTCNTCNTCATGNGGNGATGTAATNTATATATACTGTTCTTTTGCGAAGAGAGTATTCTTCTGNTTGGAGTGNACTGGCCCAACATAATGAACTATNGACTGCGAGTATANATTAAAACAAAGNAAAAATANAGGTATAAGGAATCTCATCGAGTANATAAATATACTAATCATGGGTTAAAACATGATAAAAGTGTACCTATAATTAATGATTATTTAATCTCTTGTCTTTGCTCCACCAAGNTCTACGATGATAAATTCNGTCCTCCTATTTAGCTGGTGCTGTGCCTCAGTCAATGTACCGCAGCCATTTGGACTTGGAATATTTGGTGAAGTCTCCCCAAAACCTTTACCGTATATCCTGTCTTTATTATCTATCCTCTCTTGTACGTAAGCAGCAGAAGATTTTGCTCTCCTGTCTGAGAGGTAGACATTGTAATCGTNATTACCTCTACANTCGGTGTGAGAACCAAGCTCTATCACCATACCTGGATAATCTTTAAGGACCTGAACAATTTTATCTAGCTCTAANGCAGCNTCTGACCTTATATTAGCNTTGTCAAAGTCAAAGTATATAGGGTTTATCTCAATTATATCCGCAAGGTCAACCCCCACAGCTAGTTTACTTAACACTACAAAACTTGTGTCNGATTGTACTCCGTCTGATGCNAGATAAAAAATGGTGTCAGAAGTGTAAGGTATCTCNTCATCAGGAATATAGTTTACACCNCCATCATCTGTNAATTCTATCTCTCCGAAGACTGGGTCNCCAATAATTATGGCCTCTAGCTCATCTCCTCCTGGGTCTGAATCATTAGCNAGNAGNGTATCTGNTATTATTCTAACTGGGCTGCTAGGNTCANAAATTATAAGATCCTGCTGTGCAAGTGGCACCGTTGGGTCTATAATCTTAATCTTAACATTAACTGGTTCACTCTGNTGNGGACCATTAGACACGATATANGTNAAAGAGTCTAGNACAGCNGTCCTGTCNGTACTTANATANGAAAANGTNCCNTTATCTTTAAANTCNAGGCTACCCATNNNAGGNAGATNATCTAGNATTGTAGACCTAGAAACNAGTCCCTGNAATATATCATAAGAAGTACCNAGTACCTCTCCGTCGTTGACTAAAACTCCCATGTCNCCTAAAACCAGGGTGTCACCCCTNGCCATAGTGTAGTAGTCATCAATACCGTACGGAGGTTTTATATCAATTTTAAAAGAGTATATGTCGTCTTCACCTTTACCTCCTTGTCTNTTAGAGGATATGTATCCAAACTTAAANTTTGAGTCTATAAAGAANCAGAAGTCNTCTTTAGATGAGTTAAANGGNGAACCNACATTCTGAACNTCTTGTTCCTGAGTNCCAAGTTTTATCGTCATGAANATNTCAAGACCNCCAAGNCCNGGATGNGAATTTGANGCAAAAAACAANACATCNTCTCTNNAGCTAAATGGNAAAACNTCATCACCTTCNGTATTNATTCCAGGNCCAAGATTTACAGGTTTNGAAAATCTTCCGTTCCTGTCAATATTNACATAGTATATATCAAATCCACCAAGNCCNTCTGGCATATTTGAAGAAAAATACAGTCTAGTTCCGTCCTTGCTAATAGACGGGTGCATTACAGAGTATTCATTATTATTAAAAGGTAAATTCCTAACTCTCGATAAAGTTCCATTATTATAACTTGCTGAGTATATGTTTAGGTGTAGTGCGTCATCCCTCCCTGATTTGGTTCCAGACCTAGTAAAATAAACCATCTTACCATCTTCTGAGACAACAGCAGGACCATCCTGAAATGCAGTATTCATCTCCGCTCCAGAGATAAGCTTTGCATCGTATGAGTAGACACTGTCCTCTGTAAATTCAGAATTAAAAAGATTGAAAGTGGGTCTCTCAGGTCTAATATATTTTCCCCTACTGATTTTTCCAGTATTTTGAATTCCAGATGAGGTAAACATCATCCTAATATCTTCTCCATTGTCTCCGGAGCGGATAGCATATCCACCAAAATCTGATAACTCAGTGTTTGTAGCTAAGTTTTTAAGGTCGTAATCACTTATAGTATTAAGGAGAGCCTGGTAGTAGTTATCGTCAGTCTCAAAAAGTGAGACTCTAACTTCTCTTGCCTTCTGTCTTGCGTATTTCTTTCTATTCTTATTTGCCTCGTTGTACTGTCCTGTGATGTCTTGGAGTTGAGAGAGGTTAAGGTAGTCCTCTGGCTCGATATCATCTCCTGCATTTACTATTGTCTCAAACATGACAAGTGCCTTGTCTAAGGAGTCAATCTCTCTATAAGAAAGTGCAAGATTCCTCTGAACTTCTACTCTTGGGTTCACTACTTTCTCGTACCTTTCGACTGCCTTACCAAAGCTTTCATTATTATAATGAAAATTACCCCAGTTTATATTTTTAGTATTATCATCACCTTTACTTAACTCAAATAGTGGAAATCTACTCTTCTTATCTTCTACTTCTTGAGAGAGAGAAACTAAAGGTAATAAAAGAAATATCGTAAAAAGTATTCTATTCATATCTAAAAGTATCTAGGTGATTTGATTATATCTTTCTTCTTGAACATAAAATCATACCTTAGCATTATCTCGTGACTTCCTCCGTTGTACTTAAACGTAGTATTTCCTAGTGAGTAGTCGTAAGTATAACCTATTGCTATATTATCATTTAAATTAATTCCTGCCATTAGTCCGAGTCCTCCACCAACTTTAGCAGTTGGTATAATTCTTCCCATAGCTGTCCTAGCCATACCACCTAGCCAGAAAAAGTCTTTAAATACTGCATAGGCACTAATATCCATAGTAACAGGAGCATTCTTAGTCATCTTAAAGTATACACTTGGCCTTAACTTAATATCTCTACTAATCTCAAATAATGCACCTCCAATCGCAAATAAATGTCTCTGTGATTGGTCAAATTCTTTTTCTAATAAATTTGGTACTGATAATCCTGCGTACCACTTCGTAGTATTATAGTACACTCCAGCTCCTACATTTGGAAGAAATTTCTTTCTTACGTCTCTACTAAATGAAGGGTCTATCTGGTCAGGATCTCCCGCATCTAAATCTAACATTGAGAAGTCAGAGCTGTACGCATTACCTCCACCTTTTATTCCAAATGAGAGTTTATGTCCACTCTGGCTTACCTTTAAGTGGTAAGCTAAATCTATTGCAAAATATGTAGATTTTATTGGTCCTATCTTATCATTAAGTACAGATAAACCAAAACCAAGTTCGTCGTTAAAAAGAGGTGAGTTTAGTGAAAGAGTCTGTGTCCTAGGGGCCCCGTCAAAATTTATCCACTGAGATCTCAGCACAGAAAGCACACTTAGTACCTCTCTAGAACCAACATAACCTGGATTTATTGCCTGAGTATTGAACATGTAATGACTAAACATAGCGTCCTGTTGCGCTCTAGCTGTGAAACTAGCACTTAAAACAACTAAAAACAATATTACTTTTCTCATCATTACTTTCACAAATTTATTCATTTCCTCTTCTAATATAAACAAAACCTTTTCTGTATCTGTTATCTTCCTCTACTGCATTTCCATCAATATCTGTGTCACCTAGGTCAATAACAAAGAAGTATACAGTCTCTGGCAATAATTTACCATTAGTATTACCAAAGTTAGCAATTCCTTCAAAATATTTCTGAGGGTCATCATTTTTATAACCTTCCATCTCAAATACCTTAAGTTCCCACCTGTTATATATCTGCACGACACTATTAGGATAGTAGTCTATTCCCGTAATAACCCAGTTATCATTTGTTCCGTCACTATTTGGAGAGAATCCTTGAGGTATGTGAAGGTCTCTAAACTTGACGTCAAGTACTGTAGCTTCAGATAGTACGAAAGCACATCTATAACCCGTAGCAGTAACTTTCACTCTATATAACGTGTTATCAAACTCATCGAATGACACGTCAGATATAGTCATCGAGTCGGTGTCTATACCGCTGAACTGTAGGTCATTAGCCAGATCAGACCACGTAGTGTCTTGCTCGTCGTCAGAGACAACACCCATCTGCCACTGGTACTCAGCAGGTAAGTCACCGTCAACCGTCACACCAACAGCGTAAGAAACATTATCTCCCTGGAATACTGTTCCAGCATCCTGAGGTTGAGAAGTGATATTTACTACAAGTATCAATGCATCATAGCAATCTAACACACCGTTATTATCAGAATCCACAGGAAGCACATAACCTTCTTCTTCATCAGTTACCACAAGACCATTATCGTCAATCTCAGGAAGACCAACTCCTAATATACCGTCACCATCAAGGTCAGCAAACCCAGCTTCTACCACGTCATTACATCCGTCGTCGTCACTGTCTAAGTCTAAGTAGTTAGGTATTCCATCATCTAAGTCTTCAGTGACATCACTATTAGGTTGCCCAGTATCCTCAGAACCATCAGCCATACCGTCGTTGTCTGCATCTACATAACCCACATCGTCAGAGTCGATCATACCGTCGTCGTTAGTATCTAAGTCAGTAAACTCATTTGTGCCGTCTTCGTCGAAGTCCGCGTCGATTCCGTCTCCACCCTCAACTACATCAAATATACCGTCGTTATCTGAGTCAAGGTCTTGGTAGTCATTTGCTCCGTCACCGTCAGAGTCGATAACAGGAGTGTCCTCAGTCTGATCTGCCATACCGTCGTTATCAGCATCTACAAACGTGAAGTCAACGTCATTATCTAAGGTGTCAATCATTCCGTCTCCGTTAGTATCAAATACACCGTCTCCACCTTCAATAACATCCTGGATACCGTCGTTATCAGAGTCAATATCTACAAAGTCAGGGTTTCCGTCATTATCAGTATTTGTTACAGGAGTAGTCTCAGAGTCGTCGTCCATTCCGTCAGAGTCAGAATCAGAATATCCTGTATCAGAGTCATTGATTACACCATCATCATTAGTGTCAAGAGAGCTATCTCCACCTTCTTCCACGTCGTAGATACCATCATTATCAGAGTCGATATCTAAGTGGTTAGGTAAGCTGTCTCCATCAGAATCTAATACGTCTGTAGGCTCAGAGTCGTCGTCCATTCCGTCTCCGTCAGTATCTGTGTAATCGCTGTCGTTAGAGTCAATAGCACCGTCTCCATTGGTGTCAAGGTTACCGTCACCAGACTCAGTGACATCATGAATTCCATCATTATCAGAGTCAATATCTAAGTAATCAGGAACACCGTCAGAGTCGCTATCAGTCTCAGGAGTTAACTCTGCTGTGTCGTTCATACCGTTACCGTCAAGATCAAAGTATCCGTTGTCTTGAGAACAAATACACCCAATCACACCGTCTCCGTCTACGTCAAGGTCACTGTCTCCACCCTCTAAAACATCAAATATACCGTCGTTATCAGAGTCAATATCTTGGAAGTCTGGCACAAGGTCATTATCTGTATTTGTCACTGATGTAGACTCTGCGTCATCGTCCATTCCGTCTCCGTCAGTATCTGTGAATCCAGTATCTCCAGAGTTTATTACACCGTCATTATTAGTGTCTAAGTCACCGTCTCCACCCTCTTCAACATCAAAAATACCGTCGTTATCAGAGTCAATATCTATATAGTCTGGGATACCGTCTCCTAGCTGGTCTCCGTCTGTGTGTACTACTGGAGTAGATTCTGAGTCATCGTCCATTCCGTCTCCGTCCGCGTCAACATAACCGTCATCATTAGGATCAATTGTACCGTCTCCATTAGTGTCAAGGTTACCGTCTCCACCCTCAATTACGTCATGTATACCGTCGTCGTCAGAGTCGATATCTAGGTAATTAGGAACTCCGTCAGAGTCACTGTCAAGTTCAGAAGTCAATTCTGCTGTGTCGTTCATACCGTCACCGTCAAGATCAAAGTATCCACTATCCTCAGAGCATATACATCCAATGACACCGTCTCCGTCCACGTCTAGGTCTCCGTCTCCACCTTCTACAACATCAAATATTCCGTCGTTATCAGAGTCAATATCTTGGTAGTCAGGGATAAGGTCAAAATCACTGTTTGTAACTAGAGTAGTTTCTGCTGTGTCGTCCATTCCGTCATCATCAGCATCTACAAAACCTGTGTCATTTGAGTCAATTACTCCGTCATTGTTAGTGTCTAAGTCACCGTCTCCACCTTCTTCCACGTCGAATATACCGTCGTTATCAGAGTCTATATCTAGGTAGTCAGGGATTCCGTCACCTAGCTGGTCTCCGTCAGTGTGTACTACTGGAGTAGACTCCGCGTCATCATCCATTCCGTCTTCGTCGACATCTGAGTAACCTGTGTCATTGGTGTCAATAACTCCGTCATTATTAGTGTCTAGACCTCCGTCTCCGCCCTCATCAACATCAAATATTCCGTCGTTGTCAGAATCGATATCTAAATAATTAGGTTTGCCGTCTCCGTCATTATCAGGTACACTAGTAGGCTCAGAGCTGTCGTCCATTCCGTCACCGTCTAGGTCAGTGTAACCAGTGTCGTTTGAGTCAATAACTCCGTCGTTATTAGTATCTAAGTCACCGTCTCCACCCTCTTCAACATCAAATATACCGTCGTTGTCAGAGTCAATATCTAGGTAGTCAGGGTTTCCGTCTCCGTCGCTGTCAGGAGCAGGAATTAACTCACTGTCGTCGTCCATTCCGTCACCGTCAACGTCTGAGAACCCGTCGTCATTTGAATCTATAACACCGTCGTTATTAGTATCTAGATCACCGCTTCCACCTTCTTCAACGTCGAATATACCGTCATTGTCAGAATCAATATCTAAGTAGTCAGGGTTTCCATCACCGTCATAGTCAGGCTGAGGTGTGTCCTCACTGTCGTCAGCCATTCCGTCGTTATCTTCGTCAGAAAATCCGTCGTCATTATCATCGATCATACCGTCTCCGTTAGTATCAAGTTCACCGTCTCCACCCTCAACAACATCAAATATGCCGTCATTATCAGAGTCTATATCTAAGAAGTCTGGTGTGCCGTCTCCGTCAGTATCTGGCTGAGGCGTATCTTCTGAATCATCTGCCATACCGTCCTCGTCTTCATCAGCAAATCCATCGTCATTCTCGTCTATCATGCCATCACCGTTGGTGTCAAGGGCTCCGTCTCCACCCTCTATCACGTCTGGGATTCCATCGTTATCGGAGTCAAGATCTAAGTAATTTGGTATTCCGTCACCATCTAAGTCGCCATATCCTTCGTCAACATTAGGAATTCCGTCATTGTCAAGGTCGATGTCAGTTATAACTGTTACTAAGGCGGAGTTAGAGGTTGATGGTATAGCACAGGCGCTAGTAGGTATGTCAACAATAACTCGGTAGTATGTAGAGTCAATGATAGTATCTGCTCCAGCAATAAATAATGTGTCTGCAGTAGATCCCATGTACATAAGAGTATCGAATATACCCTCACCTCTATCTAAATAAACTGTGTCATCTGTAACATTAGACCAAGAAGACCCGTCATCAGACTTCTGCCACTGGTATGATGCACTATCTTGTACATCTGCTTCAACGAACAGGTACCCAGTAGTCTTGTCAGGAATCTGAATACTAAGAGGTTGTGTTGTGATTGATATATCAAAGTTGTCTACCTCCTTATAGTCTACTACTCCTGAACCGTCGGAATCATTTGGTTCGGTATACCCGTCTTCTGGTACATCAGAACCAGGAACTGGCACACAAACATTTTCTAGCCATACCACCTGGTTATTATATGCTGCACCTGTCGCGGCAGTGAAACCATAGTATACTTCAGCATCATCACTAAATATATCTGCTACAATGTCTTTTGTTAGAGTAATAATTTCAGTTCCATCCCATGACACCGTCATAGTCTTTGTCTCTGCGGTCCAGTTAAATACAAAATCATGGTATAATCCGTCCTCAATGCTAGTATTAAATACATGAAGGTTAGTATGTGTTCCGTATGGCACTCCATCAAATATTACTGCGGCATGATTAGATGCTGTACCAGAGAAACTATTATTATACGTGTCAAACTCGACAGCTACTGATGGTGATATGCCAGCATATCCTAATCCTCCACCTTCACCTCCAAGGTCTGATGCTAGTGGCTGTATCACAAAAGCAATTCCGTCAGCTCCAGAAGGATTACTTCCTAGGTTTAATTTTCCTTCTACCTTAAAGTCTTCTGATAGGTTAATTTTTTCTTTAGACCATACAGAACCAGACTGAGTAGTTGTAGCTCTTGTAAGTCTATACACTTCATTATCTCCGTCATCAGTCCACTTCTCAGCGTCTCCTACTAGGTTGTAGTCTTCGTCGTCAATACTGTTACATGCTAGGGACGCGCAGCCTATTACCTGACCAATATTATTAACAATTACAGGACTTGTACAAAGAATTCCGTCTCCGTCAGGGTCACTAAACCCAGCTTCAAGTACATCGAAACACCCGTCTCCGTCAGAGTCGAGGTCGTAGTGGTTAGGGATACCGTCGTTATCGTAGTCGTCGTCATTCTCAGAGTCGACAACTTCTAGTGTATCAACTATACCATCATTATCGTCATCAATATCTATATCGTTTGGAATTCCGTCCTCATCGTAGTCATTAGTTACCCTTATTGGGATNACAGACGTAGTGTCGTTGTCACCACAAGCATAAGCAGGAGTAGAGACTATCATCTTNTACTGGTAATTATTCATAGAAACTGGAGCACCNAGAATAGTTAAGGTNTCNGTNTCAACNCCNTNATAAGGTGCGAACGNAGGTAATTTAATCCACACATTNCCAGAGTCTCTGCTCTCGTACCACTCGTACACTGCAGANCCAGTTACATCTACAACAGTTCCAATCACAATTGTGTCTCCTACTTCANCCTTATCTAGCANAGGCTCNGTTATNATAAANGCAGCAGAACCCACCTCTCTGTAGTCNTCAACNCCGTTAGCGTCTCCGTCNTTAGGCTTAAAGTAACCTTGAGAAGTCGTACCGTCCGCACTCTGGATTACTCTTCCAAGCTCGTCTACTTTGACAGGGCTGTTACCAAGAACTCCGTCAGGGAGGGTGTCATTATCATCAAATCCAGCTTCAATCACATCGAAGCAACCGTCTCCGTCTGAGTCGGGGTCGAAGTGGTTAGGGATTCCATCTCCATCAATATCAGTNGTGTCTTCCTTAGTGTCGAGGATTCCGTCGTTGTCGTCGTCCACATCGATATCATCTGGGATTCCGTCTGCGTCGTTATCTGGNAGAATTTCAAGGAGCGCAGGTGCTGAAAGTACACCAGGATCACAAGCAAACGCAGGGTTTCTAACTGTAGTCCTGTACATGNATCCGTTTATATCTTTAGGTGGTTTAGGGATATATAATGTGTCATTTTTAATTCCTGAGTATGTAAGGCTATCAGCAGAGGTGATATCTTTCCAAGTCGTGGCAGAGTCACTACTTACCTGCCAGTCGAATACTACGTTTCCACTTTCATCACCTTCTAGTGTACCCGAGACACTAATATCTTTTACTGACTGGGTATTCCAGTAATTTCCGGTAGAAGCTGTAAATCCAAAGTTTACCTGGCTCATTCCAAAAACTTCTGAGACAATATCTGAAGTTGCAGANACAATTTCAATTCCTCCTATCGAGACAGCGAGCTTATTAGCATCTGCATCCCAAGAAACTGAGATGTTTTTGTATGTGTTATCTTCAAGCTCTGAAACATTTTTCGTNGATANTACTGTCCTAGTACCATTTTTAAGAGATACTATCGCGACAAAGTCTTCAGTCTGGCCGTGAGTATCAAACTCTACAGCAATTGCATTACTGATATTTCCAGCTTTATATCCAAGGTTTGCGTAATTAGATCCATATGCTGAGGTACCATTTGGCTGGAGGACAAACGCCACTCCCTCACCTCCGTTGCTACCATAAGAACCGAAATTAATTTTTGATGAGACAACAAAGTCTCTGTCAATATGTATCTTCTTCTTGTTCCATAACTGACCATCTCTGTAGCTGGTACTTGTCAAGTAGAAGTAAGATGTCTGCCAAGAAGCGTTATCTTGAGTGACCCAGTCATAGTAGTTGAAAGGATAACTATTCATCGCACCACCTACCGCAGTTCCTTTAGCGACAAAGTATACTGCTGTACCTTGCGTTCCAGATACAGTGTCAGGGCTTGAGACAAGAACNGCCACAGTTCCGAACTCAAGGAAGTCAAAAGTACCCGAGTTATCGTTATCAGNTGGTAATGTGTAACCATCAGAACCAGAAGTTACAAGTCCGAGGGTGTCAACAGTAACAGGAGAGTTTCCTAATAAACCGTCGTCATCTCCGTCAGTAAATCCAGCCTCTACAGCGTCAAGACATCCGTCACCGTCAGAGTCGAGGTCGAAGTGGTTAGGGATTCCGTCACCGTCAGTGTCTTCGTCTGTCTCTAGAGAGTCTAAAATTCCGTCATTGTCATCGTCTAAGTCAATTTCATCAATTATTCCGTCCTTGTCATTATCAAGGAAAATAGCAACCCTGATACAGTCTCCTCCGGACTCTGGAGAACAAGCGTACGCAGGATCAATAACTGCCCTTCTGATCCTCACACCGTCTAGTGTAGCGGTCGCGTTCTTAAGAGTAAGATTATCAGAGTCAACATCTTCGAATGTAGGTGCACCAGCAAAACCTNCTACTGGGAATGGGTTATCCATCTCAGTATTGAAGCTAGAACCTAGAGAACATCCCCTACACGTCTTCCAGTCATTCACGTTGAATGTAGAAGAGTAAATTCTTCCGTCTTTCCTGTATGCCCATCCTAGAGTATAATCCCAAAGCTCTCCCGAGCCGTCTTTCCCTGGTGTGCCAAACACGTCCACAATNCTGTCGTTTTTGTAAAGAACTATTGCNTCGTCACCGTCAAAGTTATTATACAGAGACTGCTGTGAAGGATTATCTCCGAACCATGACTTGTAGTAGAGGTCATTTGATGACACGGTGTAGAACTTACCAGAGTCTAGAGATACTGCGCTGAGAGAGTACTCTTCTCCGTCTGAGGCAGCACCGTCTCTCGCTATCTCTATACCGTATATACTAAGGTCAGCAATGTCTTCGAGTGCATAGAATTCGATAACTGAAGGCTCTATCCCTCCAATATCTCCNCTGAANATACCTGTCATCATAAGTCCNGGAGACTTCTCGATGATTGTACATTCTGAGCAGTCGTCGTTACACATCTGCCATACCACGTCACCAGTTCCATCGTAAGTAACTGATGTTGTGAATGTGGTGTCAGAACCCTCTTTTACAATGACTATGTCGTCGTCTTCGTAACTGTCAGAGAATTCAGGGACATCTCCAGCCTGCTTGAAGTCGTACATTCCGTTGTCGTCAAGGTCATTAGGTTCCTTGTATCCTTTATATATAGACTCTCCAGAAGAGGCATCTATCTCGCAGATGCTCTTGATGTACACTCTCTGCTCTTGAGCATAATTATAGTTATCTGAGGTGAATCCGAAGTACGCCAGATTAGATCCGTCGAGCACGTCTTTTACTATATCAACCTGGTATGTCATAAGAACTTTACCATCGAACTCGACAGTTACAGTCTTAGTAATTGCATTCCAAGAGAACACAAACTCCCTCCACTGTCCGTCTTCAATATTTTCCAATGTCTCGGTGATGATTGGAAACTGTGAATGACGATTATATCCATAACCACTAGTTTGAGTTACTCCAAGATTATCTGTTCCAGCAATATTATTACCATTTATATGTAAAGAGGAGTGGTCAGCTTCTGGGTCATAAGCACCATCGTCTCTCGTATCAAACTCGACAGATAATGCGTTAACATACTGCATTCCCATCTGTCCATAATAATATAAAGAGTATTGGTTATAACCTTTTGTAATATTAAATGCAATACCTGAACCACCATTACTATCTTTATCTCCTAGGTAGAGGTCGGCCTTTATGACAAAATCACCTCTTAGGTCTCCCCTGCCGTTATTTGGAGATCCATTCCTGAACACAGAACCATAATTGAACGTACTGGCATTAGTTAGTTTGTAGTAACCCGGTGTTTTTTCAGAGTCAGCTACATATTCTGCGTTTTGTCTTGGGTACCAAGACATGTTTGTGTAAGGATCATCATCACAGCTTGAGTCGTCTAAACACACAACCTTACCTAAATCATCCACGACAACTGGGCTAGCACATAGTAACCCGTCTCCGTCTGAGTCATCGAATCCAGCCTCTTCAACGTCCTTACACCCGTCTCCATCAGAGTCTAAGTCGAACCAGTCAGGGATACCGTCACCGTCAGTATCTCCACCACCCTCTATAGAGTCTAATATCCCGTCATTGTCGTCATCTAAATCGATTATATCTATTATTCCGTCTTGATCGTTATCACCAGCTAATATAGCTGAAACCACTGCTGAAGGTGTGTCTGGACCACACTTGAATGAAGGAGTGCTCGCAACTAGCCTGTACTGATACTCACCCATCGCAAACGTCACATTTGTTATGTTTAGCGTAGTGTCTGTCTTTCCTGAGAAGTAAGATGTGTCCTGACCAATTACAAGAGTATCTACCACGCTATTCCAGTTACTTCCGTCGGTACTGTACTCCCACTGGTAAGTAATTACTCCATCAGCCGTAAAAGATGCTGTGAAAGATGCATTTTGACCTGCTATTAAAGTATCGTTTACTGGGACTGTGTTTGCCACTGCATCAGATCCAAACTCTAGAAGGTCTAAGACCCCGTTTTCATCAATATCATCTTCTGGAGGTTGGTATCCACCATGACCTATCACAGTACCCACAGAAGTTACTTCAAATGGAGATGTTCCAAGGAACCCGTCGTCGTCTCCATCCTCGTACCCTGCCTCTACAGCGTCGACACATCCGTCTCCGTCTGAGTCGTTATCTTTTGAGTTAGGTATTCCGTCATTGTCTGTGTCTACGTCCTCACCCTCACTTATGTCTATGATACCGTCATTATCATCGTCAATATCAATATTATCTGGGATACCGTCTTCATCCCAATCCACAGAGTTTATAACCATTACAGGAACAGAATATACCGTGTCACCACAAGCAAACGCTGGAGTTGTGAGCATGACCCTAAACTTGTTGGCAACGTAGTCAGTTATATTGTCAACATTGAGAGTGTCAGTAGTAACAGTAGAGAAGTCTTCCGCATTAACTAAATCAGTCCAATTTTCTACTGTGGTATCCAAAAGTATCTGCCACTGGTATCCAATAACTGCATCCGAAGAAGCCTCTACAAAGAACTTCACCTTCTCTTCAAAGTATATCAGGTTATTAGGTTGATTATCTATTGTAACTTGTGACCCAGCCTCTTTGTAGTCCATGACTCCATTTCCGTCAAGGTCTAGTGCAGATGGCGTAGAGTACCCACCCTGGTTAAGGACTCTACCCTGGTTATCTACAGATACTGGAGAAGTTCCCAAGTATCCGTCATTATCAGGATCAGTGAATCCAGCTTCGACGGCATCGAAACAACCGTCACCGTCAGAATCTAGGTCAATGTAGTTAGGGAATCCGTCACCGTCAATATCAGTAGTGTCTTCGTCTACGTCTAATATACCATCATTATCTGCGTCAAGGTCTAGCTTATCCACGTAACCGTCATTATCGTAATCTGGAAGGAATACGTTTAGAGTAGATACGTCAGTCGAAACATCAGGGTCACAAGCAAATCCTGGTGTTTGTAACTCTAAATTAAACTTATATCCAGACATTGAGAAAGGAATATTTTCAATTCTTAAGCTGTCAGAGTTAACACCTGATATCATTACAGATGTCCCGAATGATGCTACCGGGAATGAGTCTGAGCCAGCAGATAAATTAGTAAATTTGTTATTTAGACATTCATCACAAGTTGTCCAGTCCTGAGTCCTGAAATTATTAGATACTTGAGTTGTGTCTTTCTTGTATCTCCATCCCTTATTATATCCATCTGTGTCACTTCCCTCAACCCTGTCTACCTCGACCCATTTTGATGAAGCATAACCCTCAGGTGCATATTCTAAGGTCACATTATTTTTTCCACTTAGTTGAGTATTAAGGTTATTTACCTGGTGGTATTTATAGTTATTTAAGTTGAAATTATTATTTGAACCAGATCCTGCTAAGAAACTAACCGCTTCACTAGAGTTGTATACTATGTAGTAGAACTCTCCCTTGGTAAGCGTCACACATGATGATGTGGTGTTACCCAGTACATACTCTGCAGTTCCAAACTTAACCTTATAATCTCTTAAGCAGTCAACATCTCTCAGAGCCTTGAACTCGATAAGTTTAGGCCTCTGAACATTACTACTTCTATTTGCCTCCATTACACCAGTTATGATAAGAGAAGGAGTGTTCTGAAGAGTTCTGAAAGTAATTCCTCCGTCATCACTCTGCTGCCACCTCTGTGTAATGATACTTGGTGAATTTCCAGATCCTACGAGTACCGTGTCATCTAATAATAAAACATTTACAGTTGCTGGGTTTAAGGTTATAGTAACCGTGTCACCTGCCTCTAGGTAGTCATTGACTCCGTTATTATCCAGATCGCTAGGGTCAGAGTACCCGTCAATTCCACTTGTTACAAGTCCATTAACATCAACAAATACGTCCTCAGGGCCAAGGAATCCGTCAGCATTTTCGTCAGTAAATCCGGCCTCTAATACGTCATCACAACCGTCACCGTCTGAGTCTGAGTCTAGACAATTTGGAAGTCCGTCACCGTCTGTGTCTATATCACATCCCTCGAAGAGGTCAGGTATACCATCATTATCTGAGTCTAAGTCTACATAATCTGGGACGCCGTCTTCGTCAGTGTCTGACATCGATTCAACCTGGAGATTAGCACAAACTGAGACCACTGTCGTGTCACACTTGAATCCTGGAGTAGTGAGTACGACCCTAAAGTTCTTTTCATCGTAACTTAGAGGAGTCCTCAATATCTTTAACGTATCACTTTTAACTCCTTTGAATTCTGAAGGACCAGAGAATCTAAATAGTGGATAAGCGTCCTGGACGATGTCGTTACCGTTAGTGCTAGTTCCTCCTATCAGACTAAATTCTTTCTTCTTTATATTCCAGTCGTCAGCGCTATAAGTGAGAGATGCCCCCCTACCATTTTTTCTATACGCCCATCCTTCTTCTACGTCCCATGCTGATCCATCTGCTGAGGCTGAGTGGTCACCGTAAACGTCGACTTTACCCCACTGATTACTAGTATTTTTCTCAAACAGTGTGATATTAAATCTGTTATACCTCACCATATCATAAGTACCATATACCGACTGAGATTTATAAGTCGATGAGGCCTCATTACTAAAGAAGTTTGTCCAATTGTTATTATAGTATAACATGTAGTACTGACCCTTCTTAAGGTCTGTATTTGCAAGAGCATAACTTGGGCTACCCCCTGAAGTTCCTGCGCTTGTGGTTATCCCGTAATTACTTAGGTTGTCGATATCTCTAACAGCGTAAAGCTCTATACCGTAATAATTTCTATTTTTAGTCTCAAATAATCCTGTAATCATCAGAGCTGGCGACTCACTGAGATCTGTCCATGTCTCACAGTCGTCACTAATCTGCCACTGGTAATTTATCATACCGTCAGAAGATGACTGAACAACTAGCTCCATGTCGCTAAACTCGGTCACGTTATTATTATTAGTTGGCTGGACATCAATCACAACCTGAGAACCTGACTCTAGGTAATCTTTCACATCATTACCATCTAGGTCATCAGGGGTAGTGTATCCAATTCCAGAGGTTACTCTTCCCTTGTCATTTACAGTTGCAGCCTTATCTTTTATACCATCTCCATTAGTGTCTACTGAGTCTCCGAGGATTCCGTCTCCATCAGGATCTAAAAATCCAGCTTCTATAACGTCTGGACATCCGTCCCCGTCAGAGTCAAGGTCAAATGGATTAGGGATTCCATCACCGTCCAGATCGTCAATAAACTCCTCTGTGTCAAGGATTCCGTCGTTATCATCGTCTTCATCGTAAAGGTCTTGTATTCCATCGCCATCGTTGTCAGGTAATGCTATAAGTCTTGCGTTCAGCGTAGTATCATTTTCACCACATGAAAATCCTGGAGTACTTAAAATAGCTCTGAATAGGTTACTATTCATTGTAGTTGATATAGGATCTATTGTAAGAGAAGAATTATTAGTACCAGAGAATGCACCCTCATCTTTGATATCTGTCCAACTATCTCCATTGTCTTCACTCACCTGCCACTGGTATGCAATAGGTGATATCGCAGTTCCAGATGTAGTAAATGTCTCAGACTTACCATTAGAAGAGGTCACATTTTTTGGGTTTTCTATCGAAGTTAACGGTCCGCCAGCTTCCTGGAAGTCGTACACTCCGTTGTCATCGCTATCGTATCCGTCAGTCAGACCATAATTATGACCTTCTACTTCTACCATACCAATTCCAGCAATAATTTCAGGGTCACCAGTTCCTGGTCTACCGTCTCCGTCAGGGTCATCATAACCAGCCTCTACTACATCGTAACAACCATCACCATCTGAGTCAAGGTCTAAGTAGTCAGGGGTCCCGTCACCGTCAGAATCTAAATTATCAGGAGCTTTCTCCTCCGTGTTAAGGATACCGTCGTTATCAGAGTCAAGATCAAATGCGTTGTCTATCCCATCACCATCAGAGTCGTCTTTTGCAGTAAGTTTTCCAGCGTTAGAGTACACAGGATCAGCACATACTAGTGCAGGAGTCACTACCTTAACCCTGTAGTAGTACCCGTCAATATCCTCAGNGACAGCAGTTAAACTAAGAGTNTTAGTATTTNCTCCTGAGTAATATGATCCATCCTCAAGATCTGTCCACGTGAGAGTGTCGTCATCACTAAATTGCCACTGGTATGTGATAGAGGCATCTCCAGTGACAGTAACACTAAACTGTCCGTCGTCACCACCTTGTCTCACAATGTCAATAGGGTGAGAAGTTATCTCAGCCTGAGAACTCACTTGTAAGAAGTCTTTAGTACCGTCTGAATCCGTGTCTAGCGGTGTGTCGTACTCGTGACCTTCAACTTTTCCTGATGCGTCAACACTAGGTGTTCCTGAGCCAATTATACCGTCTTTGTCTCCGTCCTCAAAACCTGCTTCAAGTACGTCAAGACACCCGTCTCCGTCGGAGTCGTCGTCAATTCTGTTAGGGATTCCGTCACCGTCAGTGTCAAGATCCTCACCTCCCTCGTCTACGTCAAGTATACCGTCGTTATCATCGTCAGCATCTTCTCTGTCTGGGACACCGTCCTCGTCAGTATCATAAGGAATTATAGATATTGTTGCCACGCAAGACGTATCACCTTCACCACAAGAGAATGCTGGAGTAGATACCTTGACCCTCACCTGAGCACCGTGGTACTCGTCGTAAGATAAATTCTTTAGTGTAAGAGAAGNNGTNGTTGAACCATTCTCAGACTGCGNTGTGCTGTACGCGTTGAGAGCATACGGTGTAGAAGAAGCTGAGTTTGTNCTAGCTGTACCGAAACAGTCATTACAAGCAGTCCAGTCACCAATTTTAAATGATTTGGATGATAACTTATTATTTTTTCTCTTTAGCCAGCCCCTGCTATACTCCCAGTCTTTTCCTGTCCCGTCTTCACCCCTTACACCAACAACATCGACTACGTCAGTGTTTCCATTCCATCCTGAGTTTCCGTCGGCATCTCTGTGAACTATCTCGAACACGTCATTNCCNCCCTGCATACCATACCTTAACGTATTACCAACATCAAAAACTTTAGCGTATCCTGAGGCTGTGGTAGGGTACGTGTTATCAAAGAAGTAGTAGAATTGCCAGTAGTCGTAGTATAACAGTATCTTCTGTCCCTTTTTGACAGAACCTGATAATGAGTTGTAGTTATAACCTGATGATGTACTTCCGTTTTGGTAGCCATAAATCCTATATCTCGACANNTCTTCTATATCCGTAGTAGCCACTAACTCAATAAACTTAGGTNNTCCTGTGTAACTACTTNNTCTGTAAGAATAGCCTAAGCCTACAAACATTAGTCCTGACTCAGAGATGTCTGTCCATGTCTTACCAGTATCTTTTGTTATCTCCCACTGGTAGTCAACATTTCCAGCCTCGACTGTTGCAAGCGCATTAAATACACCATTTCCTCCCTCTGCCACAGTAACTGAGTCCGGGCACTCTAGAGCAGTAATTGGTGCTCCCTCTTCTAAGAAGTCATAAATTCCGTTATTATCAAGGTCATTTGGCACTCCGTACCCACCGAAGCTGTTAACTCTACCATTGGTTGCAATTGACAACACACCAAGAGAGTTCAGAGAGTCTATAAACATTGTCACAACCGAATCCGGGCCTAACAGTCCGTCAGCATTTGCGTCCAAGTACCCTGCCTCTTCNACGTCTAGACATCCGTCACCGTCAGAATCAGGGTCAAATCTATTTGGTATACCGTCCTGGTCATTGTCCTGGTCACCTGTTCCCTCGTACGTATCTAAGATACCGTCATTGTCGTCGTCTTGGTCATCAGAATCTCTCACTCCGTCCTTGTCATTATCAGGGTAAACTGTAAGAGTAGCCTCTAAATTAAGAGGCGCGACACCACACTTATAAGATGCAATAGTCAGTACTACCCTGTACCTGTAACCAGAAAGTTCAGCACTTGGCTGAGTAAGTTTTAACTCGTTTGTGTTTGTACCTGAGTACGGGGCCTGTTCTGGAACATTAAACCATGATGCTCCATCGTCCCTACTCTCTTGCCACTGGTAGGATATTTGATCCCCAGAAGGTACGGAAGCAGTAATCTTGAAATTACCNGTTCCAGACGAAAGCATCGTAAGATTTGACTGGTTTAGTATTGCGTTGAGAACATTCTGTCCAAATTGCAGGAAGTCTTTTGATCCGTTACCGTCTTGGTCAACAGGCGTAGTGTAACCATCTCCAGCCTGACCTGAAGTGATCCTACCAAGAGAATCAACCGTGTAAGGGAGGTCATCACCTAAGATACCGTCGTCGTTAGGGTCTATAATTTTATCAGTAAACCCAGCCTCTGTGACGTCTAAACATCCGTCTCCATCCGAATCCAGATCAAACCTGTTCCTTATACCGTCTCCGTCAAGGTCTCCNTCTCCCTCGTCAGTGTCAAGGATACCGTCGTTATCGTCGTCAAGGTCTACATTATTTAAAATTCCGTCATTATCATTGTCTACATCGACATCCAACCTAGCAGGTGGAGTATATGTCGTGTCATGACATGCGTACCCAGGAGTAGTTATCCTTAGCCTGTACCTCCACTCGTCCATTCCCTGAGTGACATCGTAAATATTCAGAGTACTTTCATATACACCACCATAGGAAGCAGATCCTGTGTTAACACAAATTCCTTCAAAATTTATACCTATTCCTCTGCTGTCTGGGTCTAGTATTCCAGACACGTCTGAGTACTTAATAGTAACCGTCGAGACGCCGTCAGGGAAGGTTAGCCTTGCTGTTCCCTTATTATCGGCAGCAGACTCGCTATTATCTTTAGCAGTAAGTGTGTTTCCACTTATTGAGAATGTAGGGTTAGCATTTAGTGAGTCGGCAGTAGGATTACCCACATCTGAGGTAACTACTATCTTATCCTTCCATCCTGCTGTCTTAGAGTCAATATCTGTGAGTAGNATNCTAAGACCACTCACTGGGTTTGTAAATGTTATAGTNGTTGTAACCTCAGAATTACCAGATCCAGACTTAGGGTCTAGGCTTAGTCCTAATGTCTTTACACCACCAAAAGCAGAATTNTCNATTTTTGGGTATCCANNATCCCANNCNACATCAGTGTTCTCAGTAATTTTTATAGNAGCATCGGTACTAGTACCTTGCATAATGTCTTTGAATGTACCTTCTAAGTTACCACCAGTCCATGTCCACGGTCCATTACCCCAGTCCGATGTGGTACACACGTCAGTGGCACCTGTAGANCCTGTTCCGTTATCTCCAGCATCAATATCNGTCCAGGTATTTGCATTATCTTTTGACACCTGCCAGTGAAGTTTAGTNNCTCCAGANGCATTATAATTGACATTAAAAGTGGCCGTGTCACTACCTTCAGAAAGGAAGTAATTACTATAATTGACAATAGTTACTGTACTACCTACTTCTAAGTAGTCAGCAGTTCCGTTACCGTCCTCGTCCAGAGGGGTATCGAAATTGTGGTCTTTAACTCCACCATCAGATTCTACTTCAGGGGTTCCTGTTCCCAAAATCCCATCTCCGTCAGGATCAGTGAAACCTGCCTCGACAACGTCAAGACACCCGTCACCGTCAGAATCTAAGTCAAACTTGTCTACAATTCCGTCACCGTCAGTATCCGTGTCTTCACCCTCGACTGAGTCTAAGATTCCGTCGTTATCGTCGTCAATATCTGTGTCGTCAGGTATTCCGTCTCTGTCATTATCTCCAACCACAGTTATGGTAACTGCACAGGTAGTGTCATTATCTCCACANACNTAACTTGGAGTACTCCCTATTGCCCTGAACTGGTATCCGTTAGCANANGCNGGTACATTAGTTACCACTAACGAGTCTCCCTTTGANAAATCGTAATCAANTACAGAAGTAGTAAATGTCTTNACNGGGAATGGTGTNGTNGCTCCTGCGTTAGTAGNAGACTCAAGGCANTCCTTACACTGCGTCCAGTCGCTGTCGCTATAGTTAGGAGTTGGCTTAGAACCTTGCTTCCTATATAACCACCCGTCATCATAANTTAANACTGTCGAAGAAGTTCCATTTCCTACCCTGTCAACGTAANTCCAAGTGTTAGAGTTAGTACTTNTTCTCTTCTNTAGNGCNTAGGAATCATTACCATCCCTCATAGTANTATAAAAATAGTCTTCGTATACGGTGTGGTCATACAAGTTATCAATATCAGAACCGAAGAATGTNTTTGCGGTAGACTTATCAGATGGGTAGTAGATGAGTAGGTACTCGCCCTTCTTCATCTGGATATTTTGTTGGTTCATGACCCAAGAGTAGACGTATGTGCCACCGTTTGTTATATTATCCCTTATCCTGTAATTTCTGAGGTCTGCGTCTTTTAAAGCATATATCTCAATGAACTTAGGATACCCGTCATTACTAGTTGAAGTCTTTCCATATCCTATCCCTGATATAATAATCTCTGATGTTGATTCGTCATTGACGTCTGACCATGTCTTACCGGTATCAGCACTTACCTGCCACTCGTAGTTTACTGAGGTCTCTCCCTGCCCACTAGCGATAGTTATAATTTCTACATTAGAACCCTCTGTCGCTGTGATGTCGTCAGGACAGCTCATGCTCGTGATAGCAGCTCCAGCCTCCTGGAAGTCTTTTACTCCGTTGCCGTCCTGGTCAAGTCCGGTGGTTCCAGAAGCTCCAGAGACACTTCCGTTTGAGTTTATGGTAGGGTTTGCGTCTCCATACACTCCGTCATTATTTGGGTCTCTGTCTGTTGAAGTACCGTATGCCTCGTCTACATCGTAGCAGCCGTCATTATCTGAATCTAAATCTTTTGAGTCAGGACTTCCATTTCCGTCAGTGTCGGTGATACCATTTCCTTCCTGGGTATCAAGGATACCGTCGTTGTCGTCGTCCACATCGATCTCATCCCTTATGCCGTCTCCGTCGAAGTCATCTCTCACGACAAGTGTTGTTACTGCTGAAGTGTCAGCAACAGCACAAGCAAATCCTAGATTTGTTGCTATTACCCTGTACTGGTACCCGTTTAGAGAATCTAAAACATCATTAATTGTCAGTGAATTAGTGGTAAATGTTGCGTAGTTAGATGATCCTGCTGAACCAAATGAAACCGTGTCATTTGCAGAAGTTATGTCAGTCCAAGAAGTTGAGTCGGTACTCACCTGCCACGTGTAATCCACAGTTGATGCGTAATCAACAACAGTCCACCCTCCAACAGGTTCTGAGTAATCTGGGCTGCTAGTGTCTTGGTAGTGACCGATCCAAATATTTCTACTAGTTCCTTTTTTAGCTTTCACAGCATCATATATTAGCTGATTCTCTGCCGCGTCTTCTATGACCGTGAGGTAACCTCCAATTCCTTCAGCAGTTGTCTTGGCCGTGGTCCAGAAGCGCTGATAATTATCACTCACATAGTATGAGTGACCCTTGTAATCGTCCATAAGCTTTGTGAATCCAGAGATAGCATCATTTCTTGTCTTATTAAACTCAACCACGAACCAGTTATAAGAATTACCTATATCGTCCCACTTACCATTACTTATACGCATTTGCATATAATTTCCTGAGTTATTAGGCTCACCACCATTCCAGTTAAAGTAAGATGAGGAATTAGGAATTGCATCGATTGTGGTACTCACGACTAGAGAAGCAGAAGAATTATTAGCAGCAATAGAGGTTGTAGGTAGATCAGTAGATATCGTAGGAGAAGATCCTTTCTCTAAATAATCTGATACCCCAGAATTATCTGCATCTGCTGGAGTTCCGTAACNGTGTCCAGTAACCTTACCGTCTGCACCAGCACANTTAGCATTTGCACAGAGTCTTCCTTCTGAGTCATANCCANTAAANCCTGCCTCCTGCGCGTCNANACATNCGTCNCCGTCNGAGTCGAGGTCTAGTCTGTTAGGTATCCCGTCACCGTCTGTGTCNAGGTCTTTTCCNCCCTCTTCNGTATCTAAGATTCCGTCGTTGTCGTCGTCAAGNTCGACACTATTTTTTATTCCNTCATTNTCTGGATCAGATGANACTGNNAGCTGAGCAGGGAGTGAGTAGGCAGGTCCTGCAGAGCANGCGTANACNNTAGGAGTTGCCTTCATCCTGTACAAGTTCTTATCAAAGTTTGCCGGTGCAGACTTNANTCTNAANGTGTCGTTNNTNGCTCCNGNNTANTTTGTNCCGTCNGNGACATTTGTCCAAGTCGTGTCGTTACCGCTTATAACTCCAACCTCCCACTGGTGAGTGATCTCAGAATTAGGGATGTAACCAGANACCCATCCTGTGGCATCAAACCCAGTCAGNGTACCATCATATCCNGGAGATTTNGTNTCCAAGAANTGGTTAATCCAGAANTTAGTATTGCTATAAATTTTTCTTACTTCCTCTCTCACGAGTTCAGCCTCGTAGTGGTCNTTAATTACCACAAGATAACCNCCNANTGACTGTGCGTTNCTTACCGAAGTATCAAAGTTANATGTGTTGTTACTTACGTAGTAAGAGTGNCCCNTGTGCTGGAACATGTACGTATAACCAGCTATTGTGCCGTTAGTAAGAGAGTCAAATTCTACAACAAACCTGTAAGTATTTGTCTTTGAGTTNTCAAACCAGCCCCTGTTTCGAAGAGCATTAGAGTTCATCGATGCATGGTTAGCAGTAGTACTATTAGGTTCTCCATTAAAAAATAAAGTGAACTGTGTCTGAAGCGTTGCCTGAGATACAAAAATCGTGTCTTCTTCCTCGTCCAAGAACACAGATGCCGGATGCGTATNAATTCCAGCCTCACTTCCTGTCTCNAGGAAGTCGTCTACTTGGTTAGAGTTAAGNTCTTGAGGNTCAGAGTAAGAGTGACCNGTTATCTTACCGTCTGTNCCCACACTAGGTGCGCCAGATCCAAGTATTCCGTCCCCATCTGAGTCAGTGAAACCAGCCTCNANCACGTCTGAACACCCGTCACCGTCTGAGTCTGAGTCTAGCCTATTAGGGATTCCGTCTCCATCGAAGTCGTCTGTAAGAGTACCCTCCTCAGTATCTANAATTCCGTCATTNTCGTCNTCTAGGTCATTCACATCGCCTACTCCGTCACCGTCANTGTCAAGGAATACAACTANCTCTGCTGGAGTNGTAAATGNTCCGTCGTCGCAAGCATAGTTAAGAGTCCTTACCTTGGCCCTGTACTGGTACCTATCAAAATTTCTTGGTGCGGCATTAATTTTTAGTGTGTCGTCATCGTGACCNGTGTAAACCGAAGTAGCCGGGAGTACAACCTGCTTNTAAGGGTAAGGCGTGCTCGACTTTGCGTTAGTAGTCTTGTCTAAACACCCAGAACATAACGTCCAGTCGTTTAGGTTAAACTCATNAGTTGCGTACCTGTTATCTTTCCTCTTGAAGAAGCCTTCAGGCGTGACCCAAGGATGAGCCTCATCAGTTCCATTTTCGTTNGTGTCTACTCCGTAGACGTCAACAATAGNGTCATCAGATATTCTCCTTATCTCTATCCTATGGTCAAAGTAGTAATTACTTATATTACTCCACCTCGCATATTTANAAGTACCAACTCCGTAGACTGTATTAATATTACCACCAAAGAAGTTTACCCATCCATTANTATTTTGTCCTGCGACAAAGTACTGACCTGCAGANAGAGAAGTATTAATANTATTTTCAACGAAGGCACCATCTTGTGCTATGAGTCGTACCTTGTACTTGTTTGATGGGATGTCAGTATTCGCATAAAACTCAAGNAANGNNNNGTANTTATCNTCAAATACNGGATTTCCTCCACCNNCTATCATTATCTCNGACTGCTCNCCCTTATTATCAAATACTTCAATGTCAGTGAAAGTATTTCCAGCGTCAGTGCTCACCTGCCATGTATATNCTAAAACACCATCAGAAGAACCCTTAGCAACAAAAATAGCGTCACCATGTGAGGCTGTACTCNCATCAGATGGACTTGAAACAACTGTAGCATCTGAAGTAGACTCCAAGAAGTCATAAGTCCCGTTTCCGTCAAGGTCAGCAGGGAGGTCATAAGAGTAGGTACCTGATCCTGTAGAGATCACAAGACCATTCGCATTAACGAGCACAGTAGGTATTCCTACCTTTCCGTCATTATTCTCGTCTGAGCTAAGTCCCGCTTCGTTCACGTCATTACACTCGTCACCATCAGAGTCTGGGTCTATCCTGTTAGGGATACCGTCACCGTCCGTGTCGAGGTCGTCTCCTCCCTCTGTAACGTCAGTAATTCCGTCATTGTCATCGTCTAGATCCGTCTCGTCAGGAATTCCATCTGAGTCTGTATCTGTCTTAAACACAGTCAGCTGCGCAGCACTTGAGGTTACGTCAAGGTCACACTTGAATGCCAGAGTCTGCATGAGGAGCCTGTACTTAAATTCCGTCATCGCGGCAGTTACCGAGTCGATCTTCATCGTGGTCTTGTCAAGATCTGAATATTTTCCTGGGTGATTAGGGTTAGCAGNTGTGTAAGNAGTAATATTTTCCCACGTGTCGCCGTTATCNGNTGTTATCTGCCAGCTGTAAGTTATTGTGCCAAGNTCTCCNACTGTAGAACCAGAAGCAGTAAATGTGNCACTTGAGTACTCGAGTACGTTCACACTAGTTGGATCAGAAACTTTTGAGAGNTCTGAACCCTTCTCTAGGTAATCTTTTGTCCCGTTCCCGTCTAGGTCATCTATCTCAGTCTGGGTTTTGTACACAACATTTTTAACTTTTCCGTCTTCTGTGTACTCAGTAGGTTCAGTACCTACCTTACCGTCAGATGGGTTGTCTANGTCACCATAACCAGANTCTATAACGTCAAAACATTCATCACCGTCAGAGTCGAGATCGAGCCTGTTAACAGTGCCGTCACCGTCCGTATCTATGTCTCCCTCAATGACATCAAGGATACCGTCATTGTCGTCGTCTACGTCAATGTCATCGTTAACACCGTCACCATCTGAGTCTACTCCGACAGAGTTCACCGTTATCTTACCTCTCATTGCCGGGTGAAGTGTACACACATANTAATACTCTCCNGGNGTAGCATTAGCTAGATCCCACACAACCGTNGCTACAGCAGGCTCTCCGTTATTAGTCACGCCAGTGCTGACCTTGTTAGNTGCAGAGTATCCNTTNGATGNATTNAGTGCGCTCACAATAGCAAAAGGNTGTCCAGCACTCGAGGCTGAGACATCGAAAGTAATCTTNTCACCCACATTTACAGAGATATCAGGGTTATTTCCTAAGTTTAAACCACCATTAACAAAGATATAACTCGAACTCCCAGAATGTGTGACCGTGATTGTGTAGTCTGTAGCACTTGCGCTGAATGAGAAAGCAGAAAAAATGAGTATAAACCAGATCGCTAAGCGCGAAAAATGTATAAAAATAGCAGGAAATAATTTTTTGAAAATTAATTTCAAACTAATGTTGTTTAGTGGTTTATAAAAATTCTCCCTTCTTTCACGAAAAGGAGTCCTAAGATAATGTTTTTTTTTTAAATAAAAATACTTTTTTCTATCTGAAATTTATTTTTAAAAATCATCATTTTTTTTTTTGGAAATAAGTTAAATTTGTATTATATGAGTCGATTTTTGTTAAAAACATGCCTATCTCTCTGCATTCTAATATCTTGCGAAACAACAAGGCCAGAGATACCTGGATTAGATTACGAAAAATGGGAGCTTGATAAGTTTGGATGCTCTGGAGACAGGATGAAAATGGTAGGGTTAATCTCAGCTAATAAGGAAAGTTTTTACAGGTACAGACAGAATCAGATAATAGATATACTTGGGAAGCCAGATAATATCACACTTTACGAGAGGGGTCACACATTCTACTACTACTACGTGAGGTATCACCAGAACTGTAAAGATGTCCCCTACAGGGCCGAGGAGGAGACGATGAAGCTAGAGATCCGATTCGACGCACTTAACCGTTCTAAAGAGCTCTACGTGTACAATTATTAAGAAAATCCTTTGTAATTACACACTCAAGTAGCTAGCTTGCCTATAAAACGATAACTATGAAATTCAGATCAGGAGTACTACACGGAGAGGAAGTAACAGAACTACTTAACTACGCTAATGAAAATGATTTTGCACTACCTGCGGTGAACGTAGTTAATACAAGCTCAGTAAATGCAGTTCTTCAGACTGCGAAAGAGCTAAACTCACCTGTAATTATCCAGTTTTCTAACGGAGGAGGTTCCTTCTACGCTGGAAAATACTTAGATAATACTAACCAGAAGGCTGCAATAGCTGGTTCTGTATC
>NZUF01000021.1 GCA_002696995.1 Flammeovirgaceae bacterium
ATCCTATCAAAATTATCTCTAAAATATTTTACCATACTCAAATCAGAAAATGTTAGAGCAATCTTTACATCATTGTTCCTAGAAAATTTGATAGACTTTTCTATAGCATCCATAGCTAATTCGGAAGTTATAAGGTACCCCTCAATATATAAATATTTTGATAAAGCTAGATGATCAAAATTTATATTATCCAATGAATATTCTGATGATATAGCAAGACAAGTATTCATAGTCCTCTCAGCATCAGGTGTAGTTAGTACTAAACAAGAACCAGTCATCCCAGGTTTAATATAAAATTTTTCATCTCCAGTACTTATACCACTTTTTTTAATATCCTCTAAAAAGAGTTTTCCGTAATCATCATCCGATATTAAGAAAGAAAGGTATCCAGAACCACCTAATTGTGATAATATGTAAATAGAATTAGTAACAGAGCCACCTGATTGAATAAAAGGTTCAGAACCTTGAATTTTTTCAATTATTGAAGTCTGCTTTTTATCATCAACTAAAGTCATGAGTCCTTTCTCAATATCATTGTCTTTGAGAAATTTTTCAGTCACTAGACATACGCTATCGACTAACGCATTACCCATCCCAAAAACATCATATTTCTTAATCATACTCAAAAATTTTAATAACCCTATCTGGATAGTCAGATATTATACCATCAACACCTAAGCCTAAAACTTTTGCAATATCATCATTTGAGTTTACAGTCCAAGGAATTACCTTAATTTTTTTATTTTGTAAAAACTTAACATCATCATATTTTAAAAACTTATAATTTGGGCTATAAGCATATGGATAAAACCCTAAATCGTTTAAGTTAATTTGAGGATTAAAATTATCAGAAACTAAAGCAGACAATTTAACATGAGGATATCTTTGATTAATGTATCTTAATATCCTAAAATCAAAACTTTGAATAGTTACTCTATCAAAAATATCATGAGAGTCAATTACTGAGACAACTAAATCAGAAAATTCTTTTACCCCAGGATGAAACAGTGAATCAGTACTTGGATTTGATTTTATTTCTATATTATAATTAGGTAACTTAATTTGGTTATCAGTAGCATAATCCTCAATTATCTTTATGGCATTATTAAGAGTAGGTTTAAATGTTGAAATTTTATTTTGCTCTAGAAATTGATTATTTCCAATTATACCACAATCAAACTTTCTTATATCATTATAACCCATTGAATAGAGATTATATAGATATTTATTGTCACTGATTTTATTTCCAATACTATCTATACATATATGGTGAGATATCCATGGCTCGTGAGATATAATAACCTTCTTATCCGCACTAATAACAACATCAAGCTCCAAAGTGTTAACTCCTATTTCTAAAGACTTTTTAAATCCTTGAATTGAATTCTCAGGATATAGACCTCGATACCCTCGGTGACCCTGTAAATCAAAATCTATTTCTTTCTTGCAAGATGAAAGGAGAATAAGAATTATAAAAAGTTTAATTTTTATTTTCAATGATTGATAATGCTGTTACTATAAAAAATATTGATAATGAAATATATAAGTATACGTTTACCGAATTTTCGAAAAGAAACTCATACATATTAACACCTAAAATACCACCAACAATAGGACCAACAACAGGAATCCATGAATATGTAAAATTTGATTTTCCTTTACCATGAATTGGTAAGATAAAATGAGATAATCTTGGAATAAAATCTCTAACTGGATTTATGGCATAACCAGTAGTTCCNCCTANAGAAATACCAATAGCACAAACTAAAGCACCAACTACAATTGGATTAAGNCCTTNAGCAAAATCATTNATNCCTATAAACTTTAATCCAAAAAGNAATGCAAATGTTCCAATTAATTCGCTATTTAAATTTGACCATTTTGATGATATTGATGGNGAAGTNGCNAANACNCCTAACTTNACTTTTTCATCACTTGTCTTTGACCAATGAGGNAAATAATGNAAGTAAATAATAATACAAGCTAAAAAAGCTCCCAGGCACTGNCCAATTATANATTCAATNGCNTTAGCAAACTCAATTTCACCTGATGATAAAAGTCCNAANGTTACNGCNGGATTAATATGAGCNCCACTAAACTGACTAGCATAAACTCCTAATGTTACNGCTAAACCCCAACCTAAAGTCCCAACTGACCATCCATTACNATCCTTATTNGAATGAGTATTATTTAAAGATAATCCAGCATTTAGGCCACANCCAAATAATATTAANACAAAAGTTCCAATAGCTTCAGATAAAAGTTCNGTCATTTGATATATNTTTAATAANAGTAAATCTATNAATTTTACTTAAGATGAGATATAAATACCTTATTATAATTTTNTTATTCTTTTTTAGCTGTAAACCTATAGAGCCNGTTGATTTTGTNGAAATAAAAAATGTGAATATAAATAANTCANTNAATAATNAAATAAATATTTCAGCTGANATTGTATTAGAACAANCCAAATAAGGTNAAAATAATTATAGATAATGTNAATNTTGATATTTACGCNGAAGATATAATTTTAGTAAATATTAATGAGAATCAATCTANAGAGCTAANNGAATCCTCTCAAACTACAGTNAANATTACTGGTGAAGTAAACTTAAAAAATTTAGAGGANTTCTTAAATAAAAAGGGNCTTGCAATTATTCTAGGNAATGATGATGTAAGCTTAAAATTTATNGGAAAAATAGAAGCAAAAGCTTACGGAATAAAAGATGANATTAACATTGACTACTCNATCAATAGTGTTAAAGGNCTNATTAATTAAATGTAGTTATNTGATTNATNTATTTTTTTAAGTNATCTAANTGATTTTTCCATTTTTGATCTGAGATATNTGCTATTTTTNTCATCTCTTTNTCNTTTTGNTTAATAAATGGAAATACTNCANNAANCTTATAATAAACCATNGAGTTTCTTTGNGAAAAAAAGTCAAGAAGANTATGACACATTTCATTTTTAATACAAAATCTNTATTCTGAGATAATGAGAANANTATCTTCTTTAGANCNTNCTTTTANTGTANAAAAAATTTCTTGACACTCATCTCCATAATTATNATAATATTTANTGAATTGNTNNTGTGTAAATCCAAGATCTANTATTTGAGATTTNAGTTTNTTATAATTATTACCATATAACTTTAANTTTTTTGTNAAAGATTTTCTTTTTNNNATATTNTCTTTCTTAAATATNAAATCAATTACTCTCTNNNCCATCTTTCTATATCCAGTCAATTTACCTCCTGCTATAGTTATNATTCCTTCTTTAGAAANAAAAATTTCATCTTCCCTTGATACCTCTGAAACTTTTTTATTTCCGTCTTTGANTAANGGTCTTAATCCAACCCANCTNGATTCNACATNTTCAAANTTTAATAANACTGAAAAAGTTTTATTTACTGAATTGAGTAAATAATTGACCTCTTTCCTCAACACTACTAATTTATCCTCTTTTTTATTNAATTCTGTNTCAGTGGTTCCTATATAAACCTTATCTTCCCTTGGAATTGCAAAAATCATTCTCTTATCAATTGCATCAAAATAAATTGACTGGGATAGATTAAAAATTTTTCTTGAAACTACTACATGAACTCCTTTAGATAAAACTAGTTTTTTTTCTTTATCATTTAACACCTCATCCGTCCAAGACCCAGAAGCATTAATTATATTTTTAGCATATAGTTCTAAAATGGTTCCATCAAGTTGATCTTTACACTTAACTCCTACTACCTTACTTTTTTTATATATAAAATCTATTGCTTTAATATAATTTATTGGTGAAGCGCCTAATTCATGAGATTTTTTTAATACTTCAATTGTTAACCTACTATCATCAGTTCGATATTCAGAATAATATGCACTTCCTAAAATATTATTAGATTTTANTAATGGTTCTTGAGAAAANGTNTCNNNTNTTGATAAAATTTTATTTTTATCTTCTTTTCTAACATTAGCCAAATAATCATATATCATTAAAGCTATTCTAGTAGAAAATTTATTTAGTTTTCCATTTTTAATTATAGGAAGAAGCATCTTTTCAGNTTTCACAAGGTGAGGAGCAATATTGCTCAGTATTGCCCTCTCATTACCTGTTTCGTTAACAAGTTTAAACTTAAATTGTTCAAGATATCTTAAACCACCATGAATTAATTTTGTTGATTTACTACTAGTCCCAGAAGCGAAATCATTCATTTCTATAAGGCATGTATTTAACCCTCTTGAAGATGCATCTAAACTAATTCCTGCACCTGTTATCCCACCTCCTATAACTAAAACGTCAAATGTCTTATTTGAAATGATTCTTTTATATTCATCCCTTTTTTTAGAATCAAAAAAATTTATTTTTCTATCCAATTGAAAGTTCTTTTAACAGCTTTTTTCCAACCACTGTAAATCTTAGTTCTTTTAGTTTTATCTATTTGGGGTGAAAAAGTTTTATCAATCTTTTGTAAAGATTTTATTTTTTCCTCATCCCAAATACCACTATTAATTCCAGCTAGATAACCTGCNCCCATCGCTGTAGTCTCAATAATATCTGGCCTTATAACTTTACAATCAAGGATATCAGATTGAAACTGCATTAGGTAATTATTCATACATGCACCACCGTCAACCTTTAATGACGACAAATTAATATTAGAATCTTTCTGCATCACATCAATAATATCTCTTGTTTGATAAGCTAAAGACTCTAAAGTAGCTTTTATAATATGGTCTTTCCCTGTATCTCTAGTTAATCCAAAAATCGCACCTCTAGAATACATATCCCAATACGGAGCTCCAAGTCCAGCAAATGCAGGAACAACATAGATATCTTTAAGATCATCAAGGGATTTTGCAATATCTTCAGTTTCATTTGCATTTTTTATTAATCCTAATGAATCTCTTAACCATTGTATCGCAGCACCTGCAATAAAAACACTTCCTTCTAGAGCGTAAGTGATTTTATTATCAGAAGAACACGCAATTGTTGTTATTAATCCGTTTTCAGATAATTTTAGATCATTTCCAGTATTCATTAATAGAAAACAACCAGTACCGTAGGTGTTTTTTACCATTCCATCTTCAAAGCAAGCTTGACCAAATAAAGCAGATTGTTGATCTCCAGCTACCCCATTAATTGGAATTTCAATACCCTTAAAATTAAATGTTCCAAAGTTTGATGAAGACATTTGAACTTTTGGAAGAATAGTACTAGGTATTCCTAAATAATCAAGAATTTTTTCATCCCATCTCAACTCTTTTATATTATATATCATTGTTCTTGAAGCATTTGTTTGGTCTGTAACATGACTTTTAAAAGAGGTTAAATTATAAATAAGCCATGAATCGATTGTTCCACAAAGAACATTATTCTGTTTTATTTTAGATTTTACACCTTCTACATTATCCATTATCCATTTAATCTTTGTGCCTGAGAAATAAGAATCGATAACTAGACCAGTATTCTTTTTAACATAAGTTTCAAGGCCATCTTCTTTCATTTTCTGACATATGTCAGATGTCCTCTTATCCTGCCATACTATGGCATTATATAAGGGCTTACCTGTTCTTCTATCCCATAATAAAACTGTCTCTCTCTGATTAGTTATTCCTAAACTGATTATATCTGATGGATTAACATTATTTTCAATTAATAACTGATTAAAGACCTCTAACTGAGTCTCTAAAATTTCAATTGGATCATGTTCTACCCATCCTTGTTTAGGAAAAATTTGATTAAATTCTTTTTGTTTTATACTAATTAAATTTCCTTCAGAATCAATTAGAATAGCTCTTGAACTTGTAGTTCCTTGATCTAATGCAACAACATACTTCATATCTATTTTGTTGAAATTAAATTATTTGATAAATTAAGATTTTGAACAACATANTCTCCAACCTTCTCTCCTTGTTCCACTCCAAAAGTAATTGCAGGCATATAATGAATCCCTCCATATATTCTACTGATTGCTGCTTCTTCCGATGCATGGAANAATGATCTAAATTTTCTAGAAGGTAAGCCATAGGCCTCTTCTGTTGTGTCGAGAAACTCAAAATTATCTCCTAAAATATGGGTAAGTATATGAGCAGCTGATCTNGAGATAACAGAGTGACCTGATGTATATTCTGGGAAAGGTGGAGTCTGTAGAAATGGTATCCANTCATCATCAAGATATTTATTAATAACAGTTTCAGGGCGAATAAGAATACTTCTCCATTTTTCATCCCAACAAATNATAAAAGCATCAAATAACCCAATAGATACCATTGTGTAGGTATATATAGTTTCCATAAGATTAAGATCTGCCTTTTTTGATACAATCTTAGTTATACCAATCCAATGTCCTCCTGGTGTAATTTTTTTTGTTGCAAACATTGCATGTCCTTTATGATGAGAAACATAAGGATTACAATCCCAAAAACTAGCCATATTTTTTTGCTCATCAGTTAGGTTGTTTCCTATTTCATAAACTTCCAATAAATCTTTATAAAATTTAGAGTTTTTTTCTAAACTAAATTCTGGAGGTGGTTCGATCATAAACTGATTTGATGAATCTACAACAAGCGTTCTTATTTTATTCCAATGAGGTTCAATACCTTCCATATAATCTGGAGGAGTTGGTTTCCAAGACTCATTAATATCTCTTTGAATTGTATACTTAGGAAANGACCTAGTCTGTTTATAATTGTCTTCACCATACCACTTCTTTATATGATTAGCCACTTCAAGACCATATTCCTTAGACCTATTTAATATATCTTTAGGAACCCCTTTTTCTTGAAATTCATTTAATAATTCTTCTTGAAAAGAATTAATTTTATTTTCAGAAAAAATAAGGTCTTTACCAACTGTTATAAATGCATAAATGCTAGCAATTGGAAAAGAATATTCTTTATTAAAATCNGGTTTTGGAATGGAATTTAATCCGTTTATTTTACCTGATAAGCTCTCATANTTAGGATAATCATTTATAAGAACTTCATATGCAGCTACGCTTGGGTATACATAAATTCTAGATGCAACAGGNGGTGAAAAAATGTCATATACAATTATATCAGTAAGTTTCTGCATGGATCTATGAAATAGATCTGGATCATTATAAAAATCTAAATTATTCTTATATTTTTCATACGATGAACATGAAATAAAAAACTGAAAAAAAAGTATTAAAAAAAGGCTTTTACTTTTCATTTACTAAACTTATTATAGAGATATTATCATCATTTTTTCCAATAACAAATTTAGATTTATTTTTATCTAATGGCAAAATTTTACTTATATCACCTCTTATTTTAAGACCAGATGTAGATTGGTTGATATAACTAAAATTGCCATTTCCTTCTCCTTTTAAAAGGACTCCAAAATTAGAATCAAATGAACCAAAAAAAGGTGAGACATTTGAGTTATTTCCAACTAAAAGCAAATCTTTATTTCCATCCCTATTATAATCTAATACCTGAATATCTCTAATTGGTGACACTTGAGCTAATAAAGGTAATTCTATGACTTCAAAATTATCTCCATAATTTAGNAGAACCATAGAATTAAAATTATTTACTGATAACTTTTGACTACTTGATAGAGATTCTTCAGAGAAAATCTCTCTAANATCTAATCCTGCAAAATCTTTATAATAGAAAAAGTCTCTNTTCAAGTANTTCAGTTNTTTTGATAATTCATCTTTATTAGCAATAGGATATTCTTTTGATTTTTTTTGGTATGTAATAATATGTTCCAACCTAGAGTTATTGTCAAAGTCATCAATATACATGGAGACTTCAGCTTCTTTAGATGGTCTCAGTTTAGAATTATTTCCAAGATTTCCAGCAATAATATCCATCTTGCCATCATTATTTAAATCAGCTGTTTCAATTGAAAACCACCAACCTTTTAATGAATTTCCAATAAATAAAGAGTCNATAATAAGTTCTCCTTTTTTATTATTAAAAATATTTATATTGTTCCAATCCCCACAAGTAATTAAGTCTTTAATTCCATCACCATTCATATCATCCCATTTAGCATCTGTAATCATTCCCANATCATTAAAAATTCTATCTATTTTAAAATTCCCTNTACCATCATTTTTTAATAAATAACTTTTAGGTGAGATTCCATATTCACCAGGGATAACTCTTCCACCAATAAAAAGGTCTTGGTCACCATCATTATCATANTCATAATTTTTAACAATAGAATTATGTTGGTTAATCTCAACTAATTTTTTATTTTTTTCAAATACTCCATCATTATTAAAATACATTCTATCCTTTACGCTATTAGAGTTAACTGAAAATTCATTNCCTGCACTAACTACATATAAATCTAAATCTCCATCATTATCTGCATCAAAAAATAAGGCATCTACATCTTCAGAAAGGTAATCTTTCTCTATACTCATTTGTTGGCTTAATTTATATTTTCCTGATTTGTTTCCAAGGAATAGTTTTGACTCTTGGAAAGAAGGAGATCCTATATATATATCTAAAAAATTGTCATTATTTATATCCTCTATAGCAATTGCAGGTCCTTCTTTAGATACCATNTAAGGAATTAGAGCTTCCCTATTAAAGTCATTAAAAACATTCTCATTATGTTTATATTCAATCAGATCTTCATTTGATAAATCATAAAATATAATAGGTTTCTCATTATTATTTTTAAATAATTTATTGGCATTCAGTTCATAGAGAGAAATAGTTTTATTAACATCTATTGAATATAATTTTTGTGATTTTTTTGAAGACCATACTACCTCTAANGAGTCTACCATAGAAGATTTGCCCAACCCAAAATTTAAACCAGAAGATTTACTTGACATAAAACCCCTATTCAAAAAGTTTTCTTTATAAATTATCTTTTGGTTAGACCATAAAGTAACCTTTGCTCCAATACCATTAAGGTTAAAGTTTTTTCCATGAAACTTTATATTCAAATAATTACCAAGATTTTTTTCTCTAGAATTATTTTTATAAATAAATGAGTAATCATTTATATTATTTAATACTAAATCTTGATCCCCATCTCCATCTAAATCATCATATGTAGCTCCGTTGGAATACCCTTCATAATCAAGCCCCCAGTCTTTTGATACATCCTTAAATTCTAAATCTGATAAGTTTTTGAATGCATAGTTTGAAACTTTTCCATCAGGCATCTCATTCAAAAGATCTTTATTATTTAAATCAGGGTTTTGAATAAGACCACTATTAATTTTCTCGTTAGATAAAAAATTTATATAATCCATATCATTTGGTCTTTTAACAATTCCATTTGATANATAAATATCTATATTACCATCAATATCAAAATCCTCCATTAAAGTTGACCAGCTCCAGTCAGTNGCGTGAATACCTAATAATTGAGANANTTCAGAAAATGAATTATTACCATTATTTAGNTGTAAAGTATTTCTAGTAAATTGTTTATTAAATCCAAAACCAAGTTTTAATTTATAAATTTCAAATGAATCATCTCCAGCAGAACTTTTTAATACCTTTTCATCTTCTGGAAGCATATCAAGAACAAAAATNTCAGGATATAAATCATTATTGATATCTGATATATCATTTCCCATTGAAAACCTAGATGTATAATTAATATTTTTTTCTAAATCCTCTGTAAATGTTCCGTCACAATTATTAATATATAAATAATCATTTTCTCTAAAATCATTTGACACATATATATCATCACATCCATCACGATTGATATCACTTATTGAGATTCCTAAGCCATAGCCTATATTACTTCCTAATATCCCAGATTCCTCAGAGACATCTGTAAAAATATTATTACCACCACTTACCTCATTTCTATAAAGTTTATCTCCNGACTTTTCATTTCTTTCATATCTAAGTTTTGAACTACCGTAACTTCTTTCGGTATGAACAGAATGATTAAGTAAATAAACATCCAAATCTCCGTCAGAATCATAATCAAAAAAAGCTGAATGAGTAGAAAACCCTTCAAAATCAAGACCGTATTCTTTCGCACTTTCAGTAAATGTTAGATCTCCATTATTTATAAATAATTCATTCTTACCTCTAATGTTTTTATAACCCCCTAATCTATTCTGATAGATATCAAGGTACCCATCTCCATTTATATCTACCATACTTACACCTGTTTTCCACTCACCTAAGGACTCTACTCCTGCACTTTTAGAGATGTCTTCAAATTTGAAATTTCCTTTATTTAAGTATAACTTGTTTTCTCCCTGATTAGATACAAAATAAACATCTAATAAACCATCATTATTAACATCACCTGTAGCTACTCCCCCTCCATTATAAAAATATAAATACTCAATAAGGTTAAATTTTTCATTCTCAACAAGCTGATTTTTAAAATAGATACTGGACTCATTAGGAGAAAATCTATAAAACAGTTTTTCATTCCTATCACAAGAATAAAATAGAGCAGATAATATTAATAATAATGATAATTGAATTTTCATTTAATAAGAGTATGTTTGAAGAGTATCATTATTATTCAAAACTAATAATAAGTTTTTATCATCAATACTATTAATTTTTGAAAAATCTCTTACTTGCCCCTTGAATAACAAACCTGACTTTAATGAAGACAAAGGATTAAACTTTAAATCTTTTCCCCCTAAAAACAACTGACCGTAATTTGCATCATATCTTCCTACTTCAGGCTTAACATCGTATAAATTACCCCCTAAAATTATGTCTTTAAAACCGTCTTGATTAACATCCTCAATTTCTATGGCATGGACTGTTGAGAACTGAGATTGGATTGGAAGTTCTACAGAATTAAAATCACCTCTGTTATTAATGAATAAGGAGGTCTTTAGATTATAGACATAATTAGTTTGACTGGATTTAATTTTTGAGAATGGAAAAATATCATTTACAGTTTGATTTTTATAACTATTGTATTTAAGGTATTTCTTTTTGAGAGTTGGCATCTGCATAACTAAATCATGTCTTAGTGATACTGTGTAAGAGCTATCNCCATTATATTGAAAAATGACTTGTTCTATACTGTTATTATCATCAAAATCATTTACATACATCGAAATTGGTTTAGTTAGACTTGCTCTAAACCTTGAGTTATTGCCATGATTTCCAACAATAAAATCATCAAATCCATCATCATTTATATCTTGAACTTCTATTGTATTCCACCACCCATTAGTATTATCCAATTTATTACTTTTCTTAATTTTAAAAACCCCATTATTATTTTCTAATAATTTAATTGGCATCCAGTGACCAACTACTAATAAATCACTATCCCCATCATTTTCGTAATCAATAAAACTAGCATCTGTTATCATTCCTATTTTATTAAGTTCAGGAGCAATAGAATCTGTTACATTAATAAAATTACCTTCTCCATCATTCTCAAGAATATATCCGTTAGAGGGAAGACCATATTTCTGAGGTATAAGTCTTGTTCCTACAAATAAGTCTTGNTCTCCATCTTTATCAATATCAATATTTTTAACAACAGAAGAACTTTCAAATAATCCAGCTGGAAGAATTTGTTCTGATTTAATGAAAAAATTCTTTTTATTAAAATACAGTCTATCTCTAAGTTCAGTTGAATAGACTGAAAATTCATTACCTCCACTGGTAACATATAGGTCAAGAAAACCATCAGAATTTGCATCAAAAAATACACAATCTGTATCTTCTGATTCTTTATCTTGAGCTAACAGTGGCATGTTATACTTAATAAATTTTGAGTTATTATATAAATACATACTACCTGAAGATCCTTTTGCTCCACCTATATAGAGATCATTAAATCCATCATTATTTATATCTCCTTCACANATGCANGACCCTTCNGATGAAGACATATGAAAAAGTAATCTGTCNCGATCAAAATCTACGAAATTATTTTCTTTATGGANATGGTTTATATATTGATTNGATAGATCACTAAAAACTTTTTTANNATTTTCAATNNTTATTGAAGAGAGTAAACTTTCATCATTAATATTAATAGAGGTAAGAGTATCTTTTAAGATATTATATTTTTTTGAGTAAGATCCATCATGCCATCTTATCAATAAAGAATCAATATTAATATTTTCTCCGACACCAAAAATTAAATTATTATCAACAGTAGACTGAAAACCACGGATTGGCATTTGCTCTAAATAATATTTAGATTTTCCTGAATAAAGGGTGACTGATGAACCAATTGCATTAACATTATTTTTATTACCTACTAACTTTATTTTCACGTAACTATTTTTAGGATATAAAATATCTGTATTATTTCTATAAACAAATGCTTTCATGTTTACATTATTTACTATCAAATCATAATCTCCGTCATTATCGAGATCTCCATATGCCGAGCCATTAGAAAAACTAGGTTTACTTAGACCAAGCACCTCAGTTTTATTTTTAAAGTCAAGGTCTCCACGATTCTCAAAGGCATAATTAGAGACAGGAACACTTGGTATAAAATCAATTAGCTTCTGAAAGTCTACACTTCCTGGGGAAGCAATCTGATTAATTACTTCATCCTGAGTTACATATTGTAAAAAATCTTGGTCAGTTAAATCTTGATAAATTCCATTTGCAACAAAAATATCCTTATTACCATCATTCTGAAAATCAAACATTAGTGCACCCCAACTCCAATCCGTTGCCTCTACTCCAACTAATCTTCCTATCTCACTAAATGTAGAATTTCCATTATTTAGTTGAAGAGTATTTCTTGTGAACTGATTCCAGTAACCACTTGATTTAATAAATTGATGTCTATCCCAACTATCAAAAGTTGTAACAGTTTTGATTCTTTCATCAGGCTCAGGCAACATATCTGTAACAAATATTTCTGAAAATCCATCATTATTTATATCAGCCATATCAGCCCCCATCGATGCTGCGCTAATACTTTTAACCATTTTTTCAAGACTTTCAGAAAAAGTTCCGTCTCTATTATTTAGATATAAATAATCTCTTTCAAAAAAGTCATTAGATACATATATATCCATCCATCCATCATTATTTGCATCCCCAACTGTAACTCCTAATCCAAATCCTATTACACTTCCATAAATACCAGCTTTTTCACTGACATCAATAAATTTTCCTTTATCATTTAAAAATAATTTATCTCCACCTACTTCATCACGAACTGGTCTTTGATCCTTCCCAATACTTGTAATCCTAAAACCACCCTTATATGAATTATTTAAAAGATAACAATCCAGATCCCCATCTTTATCATAATCAAAAAATGCAGCATGAGTAGAATAACCTCTATCATCTAATCCAAAATCTTTTGCCTTCTCTGTAAAGGTTAAGTCTCCATTATTAATAAAAAGCTCATTTTGTTTGTTGTCACCACTAATATCTCCTGAGTTAGAAACGTATATGTCCAAGAAACCATCTGAATTAATATCAACAATACTTACTCCAGTACTCCAAGATTTAGTACCTCCGACTTTAGCAGTTAGTGTAATATCTTCAAACTGAAAGTTTCCCTTATTTAAATAAAGTTTATTTTGGTTAAGATTTGATGTGAAATAAATATCTAGAAGTCCATCATTATTTATATCACCTAACCCAACTCCTCCTCCATTATAATAGTTTCTATAAGTAAAAATATTAAAGTCCTCTTTATAAAAAAGTTTATTCTCAAAATCTATTCCAGACTCATATGAAGAGATTTCTTCGAATAATTTTATTTCTTTTTCAGAACATGATATAAGTATTATTATTAAAAAAAAATTAAAAAAATACTTAATCATCTTTTAATTTTTTTTCTATTAAAAGGTTAGTAAATCTAGCCCTAACTTCTCTCTCACTAACCTTAGTTAATGATATCCTTCTATTACCATTCACAGTAGCAAATAAATTACTCCTGTTTTTTGGACCCTGAATCTCATAAAATTCTGTTCGATACCATCCAGACAAAAGACCTTCTATTTCTTTCATCAAATATTCTGCAGAAGTTTCTTTGTTCCAAGGGGCCCAAGCAGTATATGAAAATGTAGAATTAACTTCATATACGGTATCCTTATTAAATACTGGATAAAATAACATCTCAATATTTTGACCATTAGACTCTGTTGGAATTAGATATCTCACCGAGTTATTAGATGGTCCTTGAGATACTAATTTTTTTTTATTTAAATCCCAACAATGTGAATAGAATTCTTTTGATGTCATTCCAAACTTAACACCTAAAAAAAGTGAATCATATATTACTCCTGATGACAACTCTTTCTTCTCTAAACTCAGGTAGGGATTTGTTTGACATGCAATTGTAAATGCACCCAAATACATAAANACTATAAATCTATTCACTTTCTAAAATTTTTAATTTTGAATTATTTACTGCAAAAATATAACTGTCTTTGCTATTTATTTTAATTTTATCTAAATCTCTTATCTCACCAGAAATAAATAGCCCAGAGAGTTTTGAGTTAACATATTTAAACCTTTTGTCTTTATTACCTAATAATAAGGTAGAGTAACTTGAGCTATTTGGTCCAAATTCAGGTTTAACCTTAGATAAATTACCTCCAAGTATTAAATCCATAATACCATCATTATTTATATCATCAGATATAATTGAAAATATAGGTGCTAGCTGAGCCATAAAAGGCAATTCTTTAATATCAAACCCTTTACCTCTTTTATTATATAAAGATACCGATGATAGATTATAAACCTTCTTTACTTCTGAATCTCTTATAGTTGATGGATCAAATAACTTGTCCATAGTCACGTTTTTATAATTTTCAAACTTTAAATATTTCTTCTTTAGTGAAGGAATCTGCATCCACAAATCTTTTAGTTGTACTATTGGATATAATTTTTCATCATAATGCATAGCCAGAATTTGTTCAGTCCTTCCATTATTATCAAAATCATTAACATATAGACTCAGAGGTTGTTCTATACTAGCCCTAAACATTGAATTTAATCCGTAATTTCCTAATACTAAATCAGTATAACCATCACCATCTAAATCTTCAGAATGCATATTATTATATAGTCCATTAGTTTTTGATAAACCTAATGAGTCAGTTATATCTACTAATTTATTCTGTAAAAATTTGAATATTTTGACTGGCATCCACTCTCCTACTACTATTAACTCTTTAGTATTATCATTATCTATATCTATAAACTCACTATCAGTTACCATCCCCATAAATCTTGTGTCACCTAAATATTTTTCTGAAATATCTTTAAAGACTCCATCTCCATTATTTTCTAGAAGATAACTTCTTGTCNTNGTTCCNTAAGCACCTGGGTTTAACCTTGTTCCNAAAAACAAATCTTTGTCTCCGTCNCTATCAAAATCATAACTTGAAATAGTTGAAGTACTTTCAAATGAGGATATAGAAGATAATGAGTTGGGAAGTTTTTTAAAATTTTTATCTCCAATATTAAGGTATAATCTGTCCCTTAACTCTGGTGAAAAATTAGAGTATTCACTACCTCCACTCGCTACAATTAAATCTAACTTACCATCCCCATTAAAGTCATCTATTAGGCAATCTATATCCTCAGAAAGAATATCTTTTTCAAAAGCAGAATTATAACTTTTAAATGATCCGTTAAGCTCTTGAAAGAAAATACTTGAGATTTGACCTTTGGCTGAGCCTACAAATAAATCTTCTCTGCCATCATCATTAAAATCAGCTACACAAGTACATGGACCTTCATTAGAGGACATTTTATATAGAAGTCTTTCCCTATCAAAATCAACAAAATTATTTTCAATATGTGAATAATTAATCTGGTAATCAGAAGTTTTTAAAAATGGTTTATTTGGAGATGGTTTATTGATTGTTAAATTTTTATGAACTCCTTCCTCATTAAGAGTGTGATGAGAATTAGGCTTTATGTTTTTTAGAATAGAAACCTCTTTATCATTCCATATAATTTTAACAGAGTCAATTAAGTTAATATCACCTAAACCAAAATACATTCTATAGTCTACTGAAGACTGAAAACCTCTCATAGGAGATAATTCTTGGTATTGCATTTTATTATCTGCATAAACAAAAACTTTATTTCCAACTCCATATTTATTTTTAGAATTAGAATCAAAAGAGAAAGAGACCCAGTTACTAGTAGACTTATTCTCATATATATTAGATAACATATTTACATTATTTACTATCAAGTCTAGGTCACCGTCATTGTCTAAATCAGAATATGCAGAACCATTAGAATATGTTAAATCATCAAGACCAAAATTTTTAGTTTCATCTCTAAAAGTTAAAGATCCTAAATTCTGAAATGCATAATTTGATAATGGCTCACTTGGTATCATATCGATAAGTTTCTTTACAGGCTCCTTTTCAGATTGAATCATATTTGAGATGATTGATGGATTAGCTAAAAAATTGACATAGTCTTGATCTAATAAGTCTTTATAAATACCATTGGCTACAAAAATATCTTTATTACCGTCATTATCCATATCAAATATTAATGCTCCCCAACTCCAATCTGTTGCATCTACTCCTGTTATTCTTGAAATTTCAGAAAAAGATCCGTCCTGNTTATTAAGTTGCAAAACATTTCTATTNAACTGATGGAAGTATCCTTGATCTATAGAGAATTGGTACTTATCCCAATTATCAAAGACTGCTTTAGAGACTCTCCTGTCATGCCTATCTGGTAACATCTCAGTAACAAAAATTTCAGAGTATCCATCATTATTTATATCTGCCATATCAGCTCCCATAGACCCCATAGATGTCTCATTTACATACTCTTCTAGAGATTCTTTAAAAGATCCATCCTTATTGTTTATATATAAATAATCTTTTTCGAAGAAATCATTAGATATAAATAGATCAGACCACCCATCTAGATTGATATCACCAACAGTTACCCCTAATCCAAAACCAATATTGCTAGTATAAATTCCAGCACTAGATGAGACATCAGTAAAGTAACCGTCATCATTTCTTAATAACTTATTTCCCTGATCACTACTTATATCTCTTAGACCTTTAACCATATCAAGTCCAACTCCAATAGACTTTATAGTGTTATTTAATAGATAACAATCCAAATCTCCATCGTTATCAAAGTCAAAAAATGCAGCATGTGTAGATAAACCCTCATTATCTAAACCATAATCTTTTGACTTCTCTGTAAAAGTTAAGTCTCCATTATTTATAAATAATTCATTGTTTCTTCTTTCACCACCTGGAGGTCCTGACTTACAAACATATATGTCTAGGTAACCATCATGATTAATATCTACAACACTTACTCCTGTACTCCATATACCCGAAGAGTTTAAACCAGCTTCATCAGTTACATCATCAAAAACAAAATCTCCTTTATTTATATAAAGTTTATTTGACACAAGATTACCTGTAAAGAAAATATCAGGTAGTGAGTCATTATTAAAATCACCAATTCCAACACCTCCNCCATTATAAAAATTTCTGTAAGTATATGGGTTTAGTTCTTCAGTGTAATTAAGNGTATTAGTAAAATCTACTTTAGTGTGGGAACTTTTTTTTAATTCGAATAGGGAATTACTCTCTCTCTTTGAACAAGAGAAAAGAATAATAAATAAAAAAATTGAAATTTTAATTTTATCCATAATCTATACAGACAAAGATAAAAAAAAAGCAAGCGATAAAATCGCTTGCTTTAATCTTAAGTTATACTTTTTAACTAAATATAACTATTAGCAATTAGTAGCCTGGATTCTGAACTAACTTTGAATTTGCGTTAATTTGATCCTGAGGAATTGGAAATAGTTTATACTTAGCATCTGAAGCAGGTTTTTCCCACCATGCATCGTTAAACTTACCAAATCTGATAAGAGCCCTTCTCCTGTCATTCTCTACATACATCTCCCTGCCTCTTTCAGCAAGCATTTTATCAGCATCTAGACTATTAAAAGGAGTAACTCCAGCTCTAACTCTAATCTGGTTAACAATTCCAAGAGCTCCAGAAGCATCACCTGACCACAAATGTGCCTCAGCTTTACTAAGTAAAACATCAGCATATCTCAATAGGACAAAATCATGATTCATGTTCTCTCTACCACCTTGTACATGACCGTACTTGTTAATTCTAGCTCCACACTGACGACAAGCATCAGGATATATCATGTTGATATATGGAGTAAAATAAAGACCAGTACCATCGTCATCACCAGGTTCTCCTCCTCCAGAGTCATCAGCTGCCTGATCACCTACTAAGAAGTTAGATAGTCTGCTATCTAAAGTACCAGTTCCTGCAGTCTTACCTTTAACTACTGTTCCTTGAGGACCAGGGTTTACGTTAGCATCAATATAAGAATTATAGAATTCTTCTACTGTAGCATAACCATTCCATGGTTGGAAAGTTAAATTAAAAGTATTCTGACTAGCATAGTGTAATGTCATAGCTACCCAGTTAAAACCACCAGCAAATACTTCATCATAAGGTACAACAAATATATTCTCAGATGAGCCTTCATTTGCTTCCTTGAAGTTATCAGAATAATTAGCTTCCAGAGAGTAAAGTCCAGAATTAATTATAGCATCAGCATCAGCTTTAGCACCTGCCCAAGAAGCAGTTCCTGTCCAAGCCTCAGCATTAAGATGTAACTTCATTCTCATAGCTAATGCAGCCCACTTATTCATTCTACCATAGGTAGTTGCATCTTTCTTCTCACTTAGTAATGGAATAACTTCATCTAACTCTGTTTTAACAAAAGCAAAAACTTCTGATCTTGTGGAGTTTGCCTTTGTCTCAGTATCAGTAAAATCAGTTGATAAAGGAACATTCCCAAACATATCCATAAGATGGAAATAATAAAATGCTCTGATTGCTCTAAGCTCAGCTTCGTATGCATCAGCACCTTCAATAGAGCTAAACTGATATATCAGTCTATTAACAGTGTTTATCGCACCATATGAAGCATTCCAAGCATTATTAAATATACCATTATCAGTTTCGAATTCATGCTTATGAAGTTGTAATAGAATTCCACCATCATACCAGTCACCACCTCTAGTAGGAATAACAAGCTCATCAGAAGACAGCTCATTAGTAGTCCATATATTAGTATGACTTCCCCAGTGAGTCATTGAAGAATATGCCTGTCCAAGTGCAGCAATATTTTCTTCTTCAGTAGTGAAGAAATTCTCTGCAGCAAGGTCACTATATAATTCCTCATCAAGGTTTGTACAAGCAGGGACGATAAAAATCATTCCTGCAATTAAAAACATTAACTTTTTCATTTTTATAAATAAATTTTTCATAATATATATAATTATAAAGTTATATTAACACCAACAGTAAACGTTCTAGCTCTAAAGTAGGTCTCTCTTCTCTCAATTCCTTGAGATAAAGGATCACCATAATCTGTCCATCTAGAAACNGGGTCAACACCCTCGTAATTAGTGAACATAATTGGTCTCTGAGCAGAAACATAAACTCTTAAGTTTCTCATAAACTTGGTTACATCTTTTAAATTATACCCAACAGTNATGTTGTTTAATTCAAAATATGTTCCGTCTTCTACATGCGAGCTATTAGCCGCAGCAGCTTTAAGATCTGAGTTAAAGTAACTAGTGTTTACAACATTCCAGTTACCTACAACTGTAGGTCCAGCATTTTCATAGAATCCTCTGTAAGAGTTAAATATATCATGACCGAACTCTCCATTCCAGAACATAGAGATATCTAAATCTCCTATTGTTATAGAGTTATTCCACCCTAGAGTGAAATCAGGAAGTCCGTTTCCAATAACCTCTCTATCGTCATCACAGTTACAGTAAGATCCGTCACCNTCTAAGTCAGCAAATTGGAAAGTTCCATCTGAAGCAATTCCTTCAAATCTTGGTCCCCATATCTGACCTAAAGTTTCACCTTCAACAACTCTAACAAGTGATACACCACTTTGTCCAGGAGAACCCATTGAAGCTCTGTAAAGAACACCTCCACCAAATGTAAGGTCATCTTTAGTCCAGCTAACAAGTTCACTTGTATTTGTACCAAATACAATACCAGTAGACCAGTTTATGTTACCGTTATCTATAACGTTATAATTAACATTAGCTTCTATACCTGTATTCTTTGTTGTTCCAATATTAAGTAATGTCTGACCAACAAGATTTGGTGGTACAGGAACATTAACACTCAATAACTGATCTTTAGTCTCTCTTGTGAAATACTCGACAGCACCATATAGTTTTGAGTTAAGAACAGCAAAGTCAACTCCTACGTTCAAATGTGTTGCAATCTCCCAAGCTAAATTAGGGTTTGCATTACTCGTAGGGCCATAACTTGAAGTATAGGCTCCGTTATAGTAGAAGTTTCCTGAAGGACCAAATCTCTGAAGAGAGATATAAGAACTTCCAGGCTCATTACCTGTCTGACCATAACTTAATCTTAATTTTAAGTTATCAATTGTAGAAACATCGATAAGATTATGTAAACTTACACCAGCACCTACACCGTAGAATGCAGCCCACTTATTATTAGCTCCAAATCTAGAAGAACCCTCATACCTTAAACTTGCATTTAGGAAGTAAGTNTCATCATAGTTTAAATTAACTCTGGCNAGACCAGCAATTAATTTATTTGAGTTAGCATAACTCCATACACTACCTAGACCATTATTAAAGTCAGCAGCAGCACCTAAGTTATGATAAGAGAATGCATCAGTAAGGAAATCTCCACCTTCAGCGTGATAACCTTCATTAAAAAATTCTTGGTAGGAATATCCNACTAGAGCATTAACACCTAAATCACCAGNCTGACCATTATACCCAAGAGTACCCTCAATTAAATCGAAAGTAAATTGACCATTATCAGTGACAGCTAAACCATTTCTATCAGAACCTCTAAATCTAGAAGTCTTATTATAGTACTGTCCTCTTTCAGTATCAGTGATTTGTCTTGTGTATGATACAGTGGCATTTAACCCCTCTACAATAGCACTTAAATCAAAAGTACCTCTAAGTGAACCAAGGAATAAGTTATCATTCCCTTCGTTTATGTTTTGCTCTACAATAGATACAGGATTATAATAATCGAAAATAGTTCTCTCATGATAACCTCCATAAATAGAGTTAGGATCATATATAGGCATAGTTGGGTTAGACTGTAAAGCATATCTAAAACCTTCATTACCAAATCCATAACTAGCATCTTTATTTGAGTAAGAGATATTAACATCAAATACAGCCTTACCGTCCATCGCNTTTTGCGAAAGGTTTAAGTTTGTATTTAAGTTATTAAAACCAGTACCTTTTAAAATACCTTGTTGCTCTCTGTAGTTCATNGCCATTCTATAAGTAGTATTAGCAGTACCACCTGAAACCGCAAGATTATGAACTTGAGATACACCATCTCTTGTCACAAGATCCAACCAGTCAGTAGTAGCTCCAAAGTCAACTGCTCCTGGAAGAGCTCTGTACTCATCCGCAGTCATAACTTTTATAGATCTAGCCATCTGGTCTACAGAAGTAGACACATTATAATCAACTCTAGTTGTTCCAGCTACACCCTTCTTAGTTGTAACCAAGACTACACCACTAGAACCTCTTGTACCATAGATCGCTGCCGCAGCACCGTCTTTGATAACATCAATTGACTCAATATCAGCAGGATCAACCAAGTCTAGGTTTCCACCAATAACACCATCAATAACAACAAGAGGAGATGCGTTAGCACCTACAGTTGATATACCTCTAAGCCTTAGTGTAAATCCTCCATTGGGATCACTTCCTGGCTTAGTTATAGATAATCCAGCAACCTTACCTTCTAATAGACCCATTGGATTACTAACTAATCCTTTATTGAAGTCTTCTTCATTAAGACTGGTAACNGCACTGGTTATCTCCTTCCTTTCCTGCGTACCGTAACCGGTAACTACAATCTCGTCAAGAGCAGCAATATCTTCACTNAGTGAGACATTTATGCTACTTTGAGATCCTACAGGAATTTCAACAGTNGAGTATCCTACATATGTAACAACAAGTACATCAGATGAAGAGGCATTTAAAGTAAATCCCCCATCCATATCAGTAATTGTTCCATTAGAAGTGCCTTTNATAATNATATTAGCACCCGGGACACCCTCACCATTTTCATCTGTAACTGTTCCAGTTACAGCATTCTGAGCTACTGAGTAACTCATACCTGATATAAATACCAGGACTAATAGTAAAAGCTTTTTCATATTACGCTTTATAGTTTAGTTTAAAAATTTAACTTAAAATAGTTAATTAAAATTATAGACAAACAGACTAATTATTTAAAAAAACTACCACAGAAGGTGGAAGTTCAGATAATAGTTTGGTTATCTACAATATTTTTAATTAGTTAACTGCCCCAAAAATGCATTAAATTATTTGAATATTGAAAGGATTTTTATAAAAAGATTAATCATGATTTTAATGAAATTTCAAAGAAAAATTGTCTTTTTTAGCCTTTTAAAAATTTAGAAATATTTTTTTCCCATTTCCAGGCAGAGCTCATCATTTCATCAAGACCATTCTTTGAGTTCCATCCTAACTTCTTATTAGAAATTGTACAATCAGAAAACATTTTCTCAATATCACCACTTCTTCTTTCTGAGAATGAATAATTTAATTTTAGTTTATTTACATTCTCGAATGATTTTACTACGTCAAGTACCGAATAACCTACACCTGTACCTATATTATAATACTCATATTTTGATTTCATTTTATTTTCAATCATTCTCTGAAGAGCAGTAATATGAGCTTCCGCTAAATCCTCTACATGAATATAGTCTCTAATAGCAGTGCCATCATGAGTATTGTAATCATCTCCAAAAATTTTAAGTTCTTGTCTTATTCCAGCAGCTGTTTGGGTGATGTAAGGAACTAGGTTATCCGGAGTACCTAAGGGCAATTCCCCGATAAGTCCTGAATGATGAGCTCCAACAGGATTAAAATATCTCAAAGAGATTGCGGATAGATATGATATGGAATTAGTGAAATCCTCAATGATATTTTCTGACATTTGCTTTGTTCTAGCATAAGGAGACTCTGCTTCTTTAAATGGAGATTTTTCAGATACGGGAAGTTTATCGGGTTGACCATAAACTGTACAAGAAGAGGAAAAAATAATATTCTTAATATCATTTTCTTTCATACATCTAAGTAGATTAAGAAGTGAATTAAGGTTATTATGATAATATTTATCAGGATGGTTTACTGATTCAGATACAGATTTAAGTGCAGCAAAATGAATAACTCCATCAAATTTATTTTTTGAAAAGCATGAATTAATTTTATTATAATCAGTCAAATCAATATTGAAATAATGAGGTCTTTTTCCTGTAATCTTCTCAATATTATCTAAAATAAATATTTTAGAATTTGAGAGATTATCTACAATAGTAACATTATAGTTTTTTTCTATTAACTGCACAACAGTATGTGAACCAATATATCCTAGACCTCCTGTTACTAATATATCTTTCATCTTATTATTTCATAATTTAAACCTTTTCCAAGTGTAGTAATTATAGGAGTTAAATTTTTTGAAAATTTTTTGAAATACTTTTCAGAAATATCTCTAACAAAATTATCTGCCTCTTCCGAATGAATTATATTAATAGTACATCCTCCAAAACCACCACCCATCATCCTTGAACCTAGTATCATATTATTATTAACAGTTTGTTCAACCAGGAAATCTAACTCATCACAACTAACTTCATATAAATTTTTTAATCCGTAATGAGATAAATACATCAAACTACCAAAACCCTTTAAATCTGAATTTTTTAATTTTTGTTTTGCAATTAATGTCCTGTCATTCTCTTCTACAACAAAAAGAGCTCTATTATAAATTTTTTCAGACACCTTAGCCTTCAGGGTCTCTAAATCTTCAAGTGTAACTTCTGTAAGAAAATTATAATTAGCATTTTTATTATTTATTGTTTCTAGTGCCTTTTCACATTCTCTGACTCTATCATTATACGAACTCTCTAAAAGGTCATGCTTTANATTAGTATCAAGGAGAATAATTTTATATTCACCAAGNTCTACATNAATATGCTCAAAAGNTTTTGATTTACAGTTNAGAAAAATTAAGTTATTTTCNTTNCTATGNATTATTGAAAACTGATCCATTATACCTCCCTTNACACCAATAAAGTCATACTCTACCTCTCTNGAAATNGATAAAATTTCTTCATCACTAAAANCNAGGTTATTAAGAATACCAATGCCTTTNATAAAGCCACATATTAGAGCAGAAGAAGAACTTATACCCGCGCCAACAGGAAGATTGCCATCTATTTTACAACTAAAGTTTTTTAGATTAGCATTCCTTTTTTTTATTAAAATAATTAGTGATCCAATTATATAATTCTCCCATTTTAATTTACTCTTCTTAAGATTATTTACATCTAACTTTATNGACTTATTGATTGTCTTTGATTGAACTTCAGAAAAATTATTTTTATTATTATAAAATTGTAATCTTATATATAAATCAGTAGCAGCTGGCATNACGTGNCCACCATTATAATCTATGTGCTCTCCAATTAAATTAATTCTACCTGGAGATAATACTACTACTTCTTTAGGATCCATATAAATTCAATAAATAAATTTCAGTAAAAAAAAAGACAGAATATAAATTCTGTCTTATTTATTATTTAAGTGTATGTTATCAATTTTGAATTTGGCTTTCAACCTGATCAAAAACACCACCAACATCAAACCACTCAAGAGCAGTTATGATTTTTCCTTCTTCATTATATTGAGTAACAGAATAATATTTACTCACAGTTGTTGCNCCTGAATTATGAGTTCCTACCCAAGTCCCATAAGTTCTTACAGACCCATCAGGAACAAAATTATCATCTACTCCAGGATAATATTGCCTATCATTAAATGAGAAAACTTCAAATTCAGTCATCCAACCTGTCATACCCTCTCTCAATGCATCTTTAGATAAAGAATCAAGAGTATTTGCTGGTGACCAATTAACATCGTCAGCATAAATATCCATCATACCATCTAAATCTTTTGCTATGAAAAGATTGAAAGTTTTATCTGCAATAGCTTTATTTTTTTCAAACATTGCCATTCCAGCATCAAACTCAGAATTAGTTTCAACAGTAGCTGTGTTATTAACACATCCAGAAACCAAAATAAAAATTAAAATATAGTTTACTAAATATTTCATCATATAAAAATTAAAAATTAAAAATTTCTTTATTCGTTGATCTGCACTTGCAGTCCATCAACATTAAACCAGTCATTAAACCTTACAATTTTACCTGCCTCATTGAAGTTGACAATTGCATACCACTTACTGTATGTCTTCTTTCCTGATTCTGTATGAATAGAGCTCCAAGTTCCATAGACTCTAAGATTGTTTGGGTTAGCACTAGATAAGGATGAAGTATTATTATCACCGTCTGACCTGTACCTAGACCCTCCCCAGAAGCCATCAACAACATTATCCTCTGGAAGATTTATCCCAGGAGTAAAAGTTAATTCATCGAAATTATTCATGTAGTTAGTCAGTCCCTCTCTTAGATCATCTTTTGATTTCCATGAATAAGAATTATATTCTGGAGGACTCCATAGAGCAGAATCAGCAAACATATCCATAACAACATCAATATTTTCATTTCTAAATTCTTTAGTGAAATTCATAAAACTCTCAACATTTCTTTGAAATGTAACCTCATTATTTACTGCGTTTAATTCTTCCTTTGCCTCAGGAGTACATGAAAATAATGTTGATATAATAAGCATTAGAAACAGATTTTTCATTTTTTTCTTAATTAGTTTTTTCTTTATATTAATTTTTTAGAATACAAAATTAGTTTTTTTTTTGATCACTACCTTTTATTTACAAAATTTGAATAATAATTACTCTAAAAAATAAATTTATAATATGATAAAATATATCTATGTAATTACCCTAATACTTTTTTGTTTTAATCTAAAAGCACAGAGAAATTATATATTACCAGAACCGCAAAACATCTCCTTCCCTCAAAGCAAACAAACTGGATTTAGACTATCAAAAAAAACTTCAATTGAAGTGAGTGGAGTAAATACATTAGAGCCATTTATTAAGAGTTTTGTTTCTTTTGTTAAAGACGAGACAGGATTCGAATTAAAAACAAAAGTAAATAAGAAATCAAATATTTATCTCCANGTAGAAAATGGAATAATTAATTTAGGAGATGAAGGATATAAAATATCNATTCTTCCAAAAGAAAATTTAATAGTTCAAGCAAATACCATTAAAGGTCTTTTTTACGGAGTAGAATCTCTTAAGCAGATAATACATTTCACAAAAAGAAAGAGAGAAGAAGATAATTTTAATGAATTTGATACTGAAGTTTTAGTCACANCTTTTAAAGAGACTTCCAATAATCAAAATTTTAATGCTGCTAATCTTACTACATCCGGATATAAAAGTGTAAACGAAACAGGCTACTACCAGGGGCTAGAAGAGGTAGAAACTAAATCACTTGATGTTTATAATATAANACCCATGATAGTAGAGGACTTTCCTAGGTTTAATTACAGGGGAATGATGCTAGATGTGTCTAGACATTTTATGCCTAAAGATTTCATTAAAAAATTTATTGATATCATAGCTATGCATAAAATGAATAAGTTTCATTGGCACCTTACCGATGATCAGGGTTGGAGAATTGAAATTAAAAATTATCCTAAACTTACAGAAGTTGGATCAATAAGGGAGAAAACAATTATAGGCCACGCTAGATTCGCTGGTAAAAATCCAAGATACGACAACGTTATTCATAAAGGTTACTACTCTCAAGATGAAATAAAAGAGATAGTTCAATATGCTAGCGAAAGATTTATTGAAATTATACCTGAAATAGATATGCCTGGTCACACTGCCTCTCTAATTGCATCATATCCAGAGCTAGGTACTTCAGAAGAAGAAGTAAAAGTGAAGACCACATGGGGGGTACAAGATGAAATTCTAAAACCTACTGAGAATACATTTAATTTCTTAGATAATTTATTTAGAGAAGTAGCAGAATTATTTCCATCTAATTATATCCATATAGGTGGTGATGAAGCCAGAAAAAAACAGTGGGAAGAGTCTGAAGAAGTTCAAAATATAATGGAAGATTTAGAGATAGAAGAGGAGGATAGTCTTCAAACATATTTTGTTAGTAGAGTTGAAAATATTTTAAGAAAATATAATAAAAAGCTCATTGGATGGGATGAAATCATAGAGGGAGGATTGATTGCTGATGCTACTGTGATGTCATGGAGAGGAGAAGAGGGAGGAATTATAGCTGCTCAATCCGGAAATGATGCTATAATGACACCAACATCACACTTGTATTTTGATTACTACCAAGCAAAGACAGATGAGCCTCTAGCAATTGGAGGTCTCATCACTCTAGATAAAGTTTATTCCTACGAACCAATACCTGAGGGACTAGATATAAATGAGGCAACAAAAATTCTTGGAGCTCAGGCTAATGTATGGACAGAATATATCAAAAAACCTGAGATGGTTGAATATATGTCTGTTCCNAGAATGACTGCATTATCAGAAATCGTATGGTCTAAAAGAAAAGTCAGAGATATAGATGAATTTAGAAAAAGATTAAATTTTTTTAGATATTTTCTTGACAAGAAAAATATTAATTATCGCAAAAAGAGTTTCAAAAAATAAATTTTGTTTAGCATTGCATTATGTGTGGAATTGTAGCATATAAAGGCCCTGAATTAGATGCAGGAAAGATAGTTTATGATGGACTCAAACTATTGGAATATAGGGGTTATGATAGCTCAGGGATAGCTGTTATCAATAACAACAAAATTGAAATTTTTAAAAAGAAAGGCAAAGTAAAATACTCTGAAGAAGTTTTTAAAAAATCAAAAATCAGAACCGATATTGCCATTGGACATACAAGATGGGCTACCCATGGAGAACCGAGTGATATTAATTCACATCCAATCATNTCCTACAACAAAAAATTAACTATNGTTCATAACGGAATTATAGAGAATTATAAAGAATTAAAGTTACTACTTGAAGAAGAAGNTTATANATTCAATACAGAAACTGACACAGAAGTTTTTGTGAATTTTATAGAGTTGTGTGTTAATAAAACAAAATCATTTGAGGAAGGGTTATCATATGCTCTCAGTAAAGTAAATGGTGCATTTGGAATTGTTCTCATGGTTAACAATGATCCTAGTATTCTATACGCAGCNAGGAAAGGAAGCCCATTGGCAATAGGAAAATTTAATAAAAATTTCATTATTGCTTCTGATGCATCTCCTATAATTGAGTATACAAATAAAATTATTTATCTTGAAAATNACACATTTCTTAAAATTAANGACGACAATTTCAAAATTTATGATTTTGATTTAAAATCAGTTAAAAAAATCTTTAAAAAAGTTGATGTAGAACTTCAGAAAGTTGACTTAGGTGAATATGAATCTTATATGCTCAAAGAAATTATGGAGCAACCAAACTCTTTAACTCAAACTATGTTGGGAAGAGTTAAAGACAATGAAATAACATTAGGCGGAATAAGAGAAAATGTTAATAATCTTCTTGAAGCAAAAAGAATTATTATTATTGGTTGCGGAACATCTTGGCATGCAGCACTAACAGCAGAATATTTTCTAGAAAAATATTTGAAAATACCCGTTGAAGTAGAGTATGGATCTGAGTTTAGGTACAGAGACCCAATAATTAATAAAGGTGATATTGTATTTGTTATTTCACAGTCAGGAGAAACTGCTGATACTCTTGAAGCAACTAAGATCGCAAAAAAGAAAGGTGGAATTACAATTGGAATAGTTAATGCCGTAGGATCATCAATAGCTAGAGAAACGAATGAGGGATGCTATCTTCATGCAGGACCAGAAATTGGAGTTGCAAGTACTAAAGCATTTACCTCGCAACTATTAGTTTTCTTTATGATTGGGATTAAGGCTGGATATTTAAAAGGAATTATCTCAGAATCTAAGTACCATAAAATGATAAGTCAGCTAAAAGAATTACCAAGTAAAGTTGATGAAATACTTAAAAAATCTTCTTCAATTAAAAAGGTTGCAAATAAAATATATAAGAAAGATCACTGTCTTTTTATGAGTAGAGGTAATAATTTTCCAGTAGGACTGGAGGGAGCATTAAAGCTTAAAGAAATATCATATATTCATGCTCAAGGATACCCAGCAGCTGAGCTTAAACATGGTCCGATTGCACTTATAGATAAAAATATGCCTGTTGTTGTGATTTGTACTAAAAGTGATGAATACGAAAAAATGTTAAGTAATGTGATGGAAATTAAAGCAAGAAAAGCTATAGTTATAGGTATTGTAGATCCAAAAAACTATCATATGAAAAAACACTTCGATTATTATATCGAAGTTCCAAATACTTCCAAAGACTTTTCACCAATACTTAATCAAATTCCTCTACAGCTAATTGCATATTATTGTGCAATTCTAAGGGGGTGTGATGTTGATAAGCCAAGAAACTTGGCAAAGTCAGTTACAGTAGAGTAAATTTTCAAAGTCTATTCTTATTAATTTTTGATATTCATTTTCATACACTAGAATTACAATAATATGAGACAATTTTTAAAAATTTTATTTTTTTTTATACTACCAATAACTCTAAAATCTCAAAGAGTATTAGATGAAGTCACAATAAATTCTGGAAGAATTTTGATTCCATTTTCTGAAGAAAATAGAAATTTAATAATTATTGACTCAACTTTCTTAAATAATTCCTCTGCAAAAAATTTAAGTGAAATTCTTCAGCAAGTAATTGGAATTGATGTTAGAAGAAGAGGGAATGATGACATTCAGTCTGACCTATTTATAAGAGGTGGAAGTTTCGATCAGACACTACTTCTTATTAACGGAATTAAGGTAGAAGATTCACAAACCGGTCACCATCAAATGAACTTATCAGTACCTCTAGACCTGATAGATAAAATTGAAATTTTAAAAGGGCCAGGCTCTAGAATTTTTGGAATGAATGCGTTCAACGGAGCAGTAAATATTATTACAAAAAAAAATAGTGAGAATGGTAATATAAATTTAGGCTACGGATCCTTCAAAACATTTCAGAGCTCAGCATCTATCCCAATTAACACCAAGAAATCATCTCATATATTAAGCTCAACTTATAGACAATCTGATGGGTATAGATATAATACAGATTATAATTACTTTAATATATTTTATTCTGGAATTATAGAAATGAATAATTCTGATCTTCAAGTTCTATTTACTAACTCAGATAGAAAATTTGGTGCAAATGGATTTTACGCAAGTCCAGAAGCCAAAGATCAATATGAGGATACAAATGGTAGCCTACTCAATTTTAAATTAACTAAAAAGAGAGAAAATATTTCCATGGAATCAGCATTATACTGGAGAAGACATGAGGATACTTATATTTATATTAGAAATAATCCAAGTTTTTATAAAAATGATCATATTTCGCATAAGCTTGGATTTCAAAATAACATTTCAATATTTTCAGATGCTGGAATTACAGGAATTGGAATTGATTTGTCAAACACGTGGCTAAGTAGTAACAATTTAGGAGAAAGAAATAGATTTATTGCAACAATTTTCGCTGAACAATTAATTAATAAAAATAGATTTTCATTTACACCAGGTATAGCTTTTTCAATATATGAAAAACCGAGTAATGATTTATTTAAATCAAAATTATTTCCAGGGATAGACATTGGATATAAGTTATCAGATAAGATTTCTCTAAATGCTAATATTGGTGAGACATTTAGAATACCAACATTTACAGACCTCTACTATAGTGACCCAAACAATGAGGGGAATGAAAATTTAGATCCAGAGAAAGCATTCACTAGTGAGGTTGGATTCAAACTCAGAGAAAAAAATTATGATATTTCCTTAAGTTTATTTAGAAGGAAATCTGATAACCTAATAGATTATATAAAAGCTTACCCTAATGATAAATGGTCTCCTCAAAACATAAAAAATGTAATAACGACTGGCGTTGAATTTAACAGTAAATTATTATTAAAAATTAATAATATTTCAAACACTCTAAATCTAGGTTACGCTTTCATTAACGATGACTATAAAAACGATATATTATCCAGGTACAGCCTGAATTCCTATAAACACAGATTGATTTTAAATTTTGATTTTAAATTATCAAAGTCTATATCAAATTATTTATCGTACAGATACGGTGTTAGAGAATCACATGATGAAAATAACAAATCAGTAGTTGACTATAAAATCTCTATGCAGAGAGATAGATGGAAAGTAACAATTAACCTAAATAATATTTTTGATTCAAAATATTATGAGACAAACCTTATTCAAATGCCCGGAAGAAATTTTGCATTAGGATTAAACATAAAGATCTAACTATCTAAGAAGCTTTTCATCATCACATTATTTACCTTAAACCCATTTCTCTCATAAAACTTGATGAGTTTCTCATCACAAAAAAGAGTAATTCTATAACAACCTTTTGTCTTACCTATATCTACTAACTCTTTAACTAGCTTCACACCTGCCATCTTACCTCTAACATTAGTATCTACAACAATATCTTCGATATGACCAGCTATATCTCCCCTTACTTTATTTTCAATAACAATACTTCCGTAGGCAACTATTTTATCTTCATAAATACCAACTATCGAGTTAGCACTTGTGTTAGAAATGAAGTTTTTCCAAGATGATTCCTTATCTATAGAATCAACATCTTTTTCTTTTAACTGATTTAATAAAAGAAAAACATCATCAAGGTCATCTTTTAATATTTCTCTAAACTTTATTTCACTCATTTTTCCTTCTTCTTTGTCCCCCACTTAATAATGGAATATTTTAAAGATATCTGAAACATTGTATTTTTTGTCTCCGAATTTATAATATTAGTATCTGAAATATTTGTCAATCCTTTAACGTATCTTAAAGTCAATCCTAAATTTGCTGGCAGTCTGACACCTAATCCAGCTACAAAACTGAAATCTCTACTAAGTAGTTGATTTTTAAAATTATTTTTAACACCATTCACCGATAATTTTGCATCAGTTAATAACCCAAACTGAGGTCCAAAATGAAAATTAAGTGGACCAAAATCATTTCTTATTAGAATAGGGATATTTAAATAACTAAGATTATTTTTATTGATTAGCTGATTTACTTGAAATTCACTTCCTTGTGTTGAGTACTGCCCCTCTAATTGTATTCCAAACATGAGAGGTAGTTTGATATAAACAAAGCCACCTAAATGATAACCTGTGATAGATTCAACACCCTGTATCGAAGATAATTTCTGGGTAGCAAAATTAGAACCACCCTTTAAACCTACTTCAAGTTTTTGAGAAAAAGCACTACTTGATCCTAGTATAATTAAAAAAAGTACTGTTATAAATTTTTTTATCATAGTTTTAATTCAAATTTAAATAATTAACGCTTAATAAATTTAAATATTATGAGTAATCCACTAGTAAAACCACTAAACTCCGAGGATAAAGAATTAAAGAAACTAATAAAATTCTATGATGAGACTCTGGGTTTTTGTCCTAATAGTATAAAGACCATGTTCATTAGACCACAAATAGCTTATGCTTTTATTAATCTTAACAAAGCAGTTATGGAGAACAAAGGTGAACTGTCAAGTAAAATAAAAAGGTTAATTGGTTATTTAGCTAGTACTGTTAGTGGGTGTAGATATTGCCAGGCTCATACAATTAGAGCTGCAGAAAGATATGGGTCAGATGATAAACAATTAAATGAAATTTGGGATTTCAGAGAAAGTTCTGCATTTACTGAAAAAGAAAAAATTGCTTTTGAATTTACAATAGCTTCATCTTCTATCCCTAACCAAGTTAACGATAAAATTTCATCTGAACTAAGAGAGCACTGGGATGATGGAGAAATTGTTGAGATGCTAGGTGTGATCTCACTTTTTGGATTTCTAAATAGGTGGAATGACTCGATGGGAACACCAATTGAAGAGGGAGCTCTAGAATCAGGAAATAAATTCATCAAGAATTGGAATCCTAATAAACATATAAGTTAAAAGTGTAAAATAAATATTATATATTAGCGCAAATTTTTAAAAATGAAGATAATTAGAATTATTACCCTCTTATCCATTACACAAATAACTTTGACATCATGCAATAAAGATTTGGTTTGTATAGATGAAAATTTAATTGTCGAAAATGCTGCTTGTACTAAAGAATATAATCCGGTATGTGGGTGTGATAATAATACTTACTCAAATATTTGTATTGCAACAAATGCAGGAATAATCTCATATGAGATGGGTGAATGTAAAAACTAAAAACTTCTTGGTATTTATTTAATTAAATAATCTGAGAATATAGGACCTCCACTAAGGGTATCATCTGAAATATCATTAATATATTTTTCAAAATTTTTGTTGAAGTGATTGGCTAAAACAACTAAGGATGAATATAACTTTTTGTCATCTCCCCACATCTCTTTTTGACTTAATATATTTGAAGGTACCTCAGGACAAACTACTGGGATTTTAAATTTAAAAATAGAGTGTTCTCTATATTTCCCGTGATTAATTTTATGTAATTCTCCAGTATTAACAGCATTAATAATACTACGGGTGTACTTGAGAGCGATTCTTTTACCTACTCCAAATGGACCTCCTATCCATCCAGTATTTACCAACCAAACTTTAACATCACAATTATTTATCTTATCAATTAACATCTTTGCATATACACCTGGATGTAAGGGCATGAATGGTGCACCAAAACAAGCAGAAAAATTAGGTACTGGATCATTTATTCCAATTTCAGTCCCAGCTAATTTAGACGTATAACCAGATATAAAGTGATATGCAGCTTGAGCTGGAGATAATTTCGATATAGGAGGTAATACTCCAAAGGCATCAGCAGTTAGAAAAAAAATATTCTTAGGATTCGATCCTAGTGATGGGTTAACTGAGTTCTCAATATGATGTATTGGATAGCTAACTCTAGAGTTCTGAGTTATCGAAGAATTATTATAATCAACTACACCATCTTTATCTAAAACTATATTCTCTAAAAGCGCACAAGGTCTTATAGCATTAAAAATATCTGGTTCTTTATCTTTAGATAAATCTAGAACCTTCGCATAACAACCTCCCTCAAAGTTAAATATCGTGTTATTGTTATCCCATCCGTGCTCATCATCACCAATAAGCTTACGGTTTTTATCAGTAGATAAAGTGGTTTTACCTGTACCAGATAACCCAAAGAAAATTGAAGTTTCACCTTTATCACTTGTATTTGCGCTACAATGCATAGGTAGGGTATTTTCATTTACAGGAAGTAAGAAATTCAAAACAGAAAAAATTCCTTTTTTTATCTCACCAGTATACGCAGTCCCTCCTATAAGAATTTTTTTCTTTGAAAAATTGATTATAGAAAAGTTGCTATTATCAGTTCCAAGCTCTTCGGAATCTGCTATGAAATTTGGAGCACAGATTATTGTCCAATCTACTTCCTTACCCTCAAGTGAATTTCTTAAAAACATGTTATGAATAAATAAGTCACTCCACGGCAACTCACATATAGTCCTTATCTTAATTTCTGATTTTTGAGATGCACAAGCAGAGCAATCTCTTACATATAAATTCTTTCCAGATAAATACTTGGATAATTTATCTTCTATTTTAGAAAACTGAACTTCATTAAATGGTCTATTAATATCTCCCCACCATACTTTATTTTTTGTTTTTTCATCTTTTACAATATACCTATCCCTTGGAGACCTCCCAGTAAACTTACCAGTATTTACTGATAGAGTTCCGTCAGATGTTAAAATACCTTGGCCTTTAGAAATAGTAATCTTATATAGATCTTTTGGATCCGTGTTGTAATGAATTTTTGAATCAGTGATGTTGTACTGATCAAGCCAGATCATAAGTTAATATTGTTGTAAAATAAATATACGAGAATAATGAAAAGATACTTTCATAATTTTATTTTTTTTTAAAAAAAAATAAAAAAAAGCGAAAAACAATAATGAATTTCGCTATAGTGGGCCCTGCTGGATTCGAACCAGCGACCCCCTGCTTGTAAGGCAGGTGCTCTGAACCAACTGAGCTAAGAGCCCAAAAAATTTGGAGAGCAAATCTAAATGTATTAATCAATTAATCCAAGCTACAAGAATTGCTTTTATATTCAATTTTTTGGTGCTGAACTTTTGTAAGGATGACTGAGTGGAAGATTCCCTTCCAAACCCCATTTATGAGCTAAATAACCTTCTGCCTTCTCTACATCACTGATATCAGTTCCACCAGTTCCAGGTATATCCGCGACATGAAAAAACTCTGCCATACGACCATTTAATTTCTTATTACTTCTTTGGCGCATAAGTCGTAAGTCTGTAACTGCGTCCATTGAATTAGAGTAAGGATCTATATCAGTTCTTGTAGTACCATTAAGTCTTCCAAAAATTTGATTACCAGATTTATTAAATACAATTGAAACTATAACCCAAGTATTAGCAGAAATACTTGTAGTAAAATCATTTTTAGCTCTGCCCGAACTAATAGAATTTGAACCATCATAATCTATTTCTCCTGGCCAAGAACCAACAGCAGCACTACTTACAGCATAAGTTCTTGTACCATCCGCACTAAAAAAACTATCTTTGCTACCAGTAACAGTTATCCATTGAAATACTCCTATAGCCCAATGATTACCATTACTAGACCAAGACACATTATTAGCGCTAATTAAACTTTCATTTCCATCAAATTCAAATGTGTTTAGACTATTTAAATTACCAGATACTACTACTGGAGATCCGTCAATTGTAAAAGTAGTAGATCCAGATTTATCAGTAATAGATGTAACTTCTTGAGAACCATTCACATTATAATTACTACCATCTGAAGCATCTAACCAAGAGTCAGGACTAATACTTAAAGACGGAGACCAATCTACAGTTTTTTTATGATGAACTGCTGAGAAAGAAGGCAAAATAGTTTGAGAACTTACGTTACTAGAAGTGATAGTTATAATGAAAAAAATAAAATAATATCTCAATTATTATATTTTAAAAGGGTTATTTAAAATGAAAAATTAAAAATGTATCGTAATTTAAATACTACATCCAAATTAATATAATTTCTATCACAATTTTTAAATCTAATGAAATTTGATCTATGAAAGGTTTAAAAAGTTATCGATTTCTTTAACCATAGATTTATTACCACAATAAAATGGAGTACGTTGATGTAATTCTTGAGTCGAAATTTCTAGTATCCTTTCTTTCCCATTAGAAGCTGCACCTCCTGCCTGTTCTGAAAGAAATGCGATTGGATTACATTCATATAGCAGTCTTAATTTTCCATTTGTATGTTTATAAGTGGATGGATATAAATATACTCCACCTTTAATTAGATTTCTATGAAAGTCAGAAACTAATGATCCAATATATCTTGAAGTGTATGGTCTTCCATCCTTATCTTCCTGACAATACTTAATATATTTCTTTATGCCTTCAGGGAAATGGAAGTAGTTACCTTCATTTATGGAATATATATTTCCAAATGATGGATATTTAATATTTGGATGAGAAAGATAAAAAGTACCTAAAGCAGGGTTTAAGGTAAAGCCATTAACACCAAAGCCTGTGGTGTATACTAACATAGTTGAAGTACCATAAAGAATATAACCTGCTGCAACTTGATTAGTTCCTTTTTGGAGAAAGTCAGATTTTGTCACTGGTTTATCATTTGATGATACTCTTCTGTAAATTGAAAAGATGGTACCAACTGATGCGTTAGTATCAATATTTGATGAACCATCTAACGGATCAATAAGGATAACATAATTATTTTGGCTATTNTNNNTTGAACTTGAGATAACAACAAAATCATCTTCTTCCTCAGAAGCAAACCCGCAAACAATTTGACGATTNATAAGAGCTCTTTTAAANACCTGATTTGCAAAAACATCTAATTTTTGTTGGTCTTCATTAGANTTATTTATTTGGTTCGTAGATCCTATGATATCAACTAANCCTGCTTTNTTTACTTCATGATTNACAGCTTTAGATGCAAGTCTTATCGCATTAAGTAAACGAGATAATTCACCAGTTGAATATTCAAATTGATTTTGATTCTCAATAATAAATTCTCCAAGTGTTTTCTTTGGTGCTTTGATTTTCTGCTTTGGATGAGAANATTTCATGGGTTTAAGTTAAGTTTATTTTATTGTTAGATANNAGAGGTTTTGCTTTAAAACCAACATATGATAAGTATAGTAACCCAAACAATAGAGTATGCATTCCTACCTTTAAATCAAATAATTGACCAATAGCAGCAATAATAAAAGGAAAAATAGCACCACCAACTATGCCTGTTAAAAGAATTCCTGTGAAAATTGAATGATTTTTAGGAACTGAATTTAAACCTAATGATATCATTACAGACCATATCCCAGAAATAGAAAACCCTATAAGTTTAAATGATTGGACAGATAATTCTGAATCTCCATAAATTGCTAGTAAAACTAACAGAGATGAAGAGAGAGCATAAATATTTAATAATTTCTTTTCATCAATAATTTTTATAAGGAGAAGACTGACAACTGTGCCNATAGTAAGATTACCCCAGAAAGAAGAAATAACCTCTACCCCAATAACCTCTGGATTTAAGGAATGGTACTGATATAAAAATTCTGAAGACCAATTATTTATTCCTTGCTCTACACCCACATAACAAAATATCCCAAAGAAATAGAAATAAGCATTTTTACTTTTCAAAAAATCGAAAAAAATATTAATATCAAAATGTTCTGATTCCGAATCACTTTTTGGAATTTTTAAAAAGTAGAGAAAAAATAGTAGAATGATTACAGCAAAAATAAATAGAACATAAATCCATATCCAGGGAGTATCATTAAAAAAAAATATTCCTAATGGATTATTTTTTTCTAAAAGAAATTTGTAGAAAATTGGACTAAGAAAAGAGGCAGAACCAAAAGCCAGCTGACCTATTATTGAAAAAAATGCAAAATTTTCTCCTGAAACAGCATGTCTTAGTAGAGGGTTAATAGCGACTTGGAGAATAGCCATTCCAGTACCTATAAGAAAGAAAGATATTACAAATGATAAGTATCCAGGTAAGGCAATGATGAGACCTGCTCCAATTGATGATATTAGAAATGCTGAAAACATTACTGTTTTCTCTCCATATCTTTCAAGGTATATTCCGGCAGGGATAGAGAAAACTCCATATGACAGAAAAAAAGATAAAGGTAAAAATGATGCAAGAACTAAACTCAAATCATAAGTCTTAATAAACTGAGGAATTAGAGGACCTATGATATTTGTGATAAATGATATCACAAAAAACACTACCATCACAAAAATTACTAGCTGTATATTGAAATTTAACTTCATGTAATCATTTATTCTTTCTGGAAGACTCTTACGTAATCTACTTCCATTATATCCTGACTAAAGCTTGGGTCTATATCTCCTCCTAAATTCCCACCAATAGCTATATTTAAAAGAAGATAATGAGGGTTGTCAAAAGGAACATCAGCAGTATTATTTAATGAGACAAATTCTTTATTATCAACTAGAATTCTTATTTTATCCTTTGTCCATTCCATCGAATACACATGATAAGTACCAGAGGTATTATTTATATTAGTTACATCACCATGAGAATTATAAACTCCTTGAGAATTAGCATAATGAAAATATCCATATAGCTCATTTTTATTCCATCCATTCTGTTCCATTATGTCAATCTCTCCACACTTAGGCCATCCCACACTCCCTTGTGAATCTCCAAAGTAATTACCTACCTCATTAATATTTGTTCCCAGTGTCCATATTGCTGGCCATGTTCCTTCAGTTGAAGGCAATTTTGCTCTGACGTCTACCCTCCCATACTTAAAACCAAATTTTGAATTTAGCCTAGCTGAAGTATAATTTTTGGTAGAATTATCAACCGTATAATTTTCCTTTATTGCAACTATCTTCATAGTTCCTTCACTAACAAATGAATTTTTTGAGTTATTAGTATAATGTTGTGCTTCGCCATTCCACCAACTTCCATTATTAGGGGGAATTATCTGGTGATGCCATTTTGAATTATCTAAATTTCCATCATAGGAAAACTCATCTCCCCAGACCAGAAAATAATTTTCATCAAACTCATTCTTAACCTTACATCCTTTATCATCTACAAGAAATCCTGAAATTGTGTTAGGACATAAATCATTTGAGTCAACTACCCCGTCTCCATCTGAATCTTTTGATGGAAGGTTAAGCTCTGAAAATTCAGCAACAATATTAATTTCAGATTCTACAGTTAATGAAAAAGGGTTGGAAGTTTCTGATATATCTCCAGACCATCTAGTGAATTCATAATCACTATTATTAATTGCCTCAAGAACTACATTTGAACCATGGTCATAAACACCACTCAAAGGAGTTACTGATCCTGCATTTTCAGGTATAACAAATATATTTAACATGTGTGATTTCTGATCATTACAAGATAAATTGAAAAAAGAAAAAATTAATATCAGTATCTGCCCAAAATAATTAGAGTAATTAGTCATATTCTTTTTAAATTAAAATAATTAACTTCTTAAAAAAAAGTTAGTATGAAAAGTAATTTATATATTTTTTTATTTTTAATTGCTATTGGGTGTACCAATACAAAAAGCTCATATCTCAACTCAGATAGGCTAAAAAAAATTGATGATATAATATTAGAAGATATTAAAGAAAATAAAATTCCTGGAGCCGTAGTACTAGTCGGTAATGAGGATAATATAATCTTTGAGAAAGCATACGGAATAAAAAATCCAGAAACAAATGAAAAATACAATACTGATGATATTTTCAGAATTGCTTCAATGACAAAAGCTATCACATCTATAGGTATTTTAAAGCTATGGGAGGAAGGTAAAATTGGATTAGATGATCCTATAGATAAGTACATACCAAAATTTGAAAATATTGAAATTCTTGAAAGTTTTAATAATGAAGATACCTCTTACACATCAAAAATTTCAACAAAAAAAATTACTATTAGGCAATTGTTAACTCATACTTCAGGAATTGGTTATGGTTTCATTGACGGAAATAAATCTATTAAGTCAATCTATCACAAGAGAAAACAAAGTTTTATGAAAAATGGAGTTCTATGTTTTTGTGATGAGGACATAACAATTGGAGAAACAATAGAAAACTTAGCAGATGTTCCCCTGCATCATGAACCTGGAGAAAGATTTACTTACGGTATTGGGTTAGATGTACTTGGGTACATGATTGAGATTGTATCAGGAAAAAAACTAGATGAATTCTTTAGAGATGAGATATTTACTCCTCTTGATATGAATGATACTTATTTCTATCTGCCTAAAGAGAAAGAAAATAGGTTAGTTCCAGTTCTAACTAAAAAAGATGATGAATGGGTAATTTTTGAAGATGACAGATTCAATGTAAACTATCCCATAGAAGGAAAGAGAAAGTTTTTTGCTGGTGGATGTGGTCTCTCGAGTACAGTTCAAGATTACTATAAGTTTTTAACTGTTTTTTTAAATGACGGAAAATTCAAAGGAAAAAGTTTTATAAGTAAACAAACTAATGATTTAATTTTTCAAAATCAGTTACCTGAATCTTTTGGATTTGGAGTTGGATTGGCTTTTGGTATAGTACTTGAAAAAGATTTGAAAAATGGAGGAACTGGAAGTGAGGGAACTATATCATGGGGTGGGTACTGGAATACTAGTTTTTTTGCTGATCCTGAAGATAAATATATAGGTCTTATATATAAACAAACTCAAAATATTCAAGATGATTCTTCCGATCTATTCCGAAGAGCAGTGTCTACGTCAGTAGTGAAGTAAAAACTATTCAATTTTTTGTAAAAAGAAAGGTTTTTTATAATTTAAAATTATGTTTTTTTTAATAAAATATTTTTTTATTAAAAATTTTATAAATTTTTAATATTAACATGATAATATATTCAGATTTATAGGAATTATATTAAATAATTTATAATTTCATNTATTCATTTTATAGTTTGGTTTAAAACAAACTTGGTTAGTTAGTTAATGCCCCAATATATTGGGGCATTTTTCTTTTAAAGATAAAATCATATATTTGCGGGCTAAATTTGAATTATGAATTTTGATTTAAAAGAATTTATTTCATCATCAATGATACTTTTTGCAATTATTGATGTCGTAGGAAACATCCCCCTCATTGTCTTGTTAAGAGAAAAATATAAGGTAATAGAANCTGAAAAGGCATCGTTAGTATCTCNTATTATTATGATTNTTTTCTTGTTTTTAGGTGAGATAATTCTAAACCTATTAGGAGTTGATATAAATTCTTTTGCGGTAGCAGGGTCTATTATTATTTTATTCTTAGCAGCTGAGATGATCTTAGGTGTTAGGCTTTATAAAGACAGTAACCCTAAAACAGCTTCTATAGTCCCATTAGCATTCCCATTAATAGCTGGCCCTGGCACATTAACAACATTAATTTCTATTAAGTCGGAGTATAATGATATCAATATAATCATGGCAATTATAATTAATATGATTCTTGTCTATTTTGTATTAAAGTCATCAGAAAAAATACAAANGGTNNTAGGTTCGCAAGGAATAAANNTNNTAAGGAAAGTNTTTGGNATTNTCCTTCTTGCTATTGGAATAAAATTATTTACNACTAATATTAAGCTGATATTTTCCTAATTACNGGCATTATCNTTTCCANCTCAAANGNTCTAGATCCTTTTATTAAAATATCNGCNTNACTAACGCTNTANTTNACNATCTCNTTTTCAAGACTATCTCTGTCNTCAAACCATAATGAAGAANTNTTTTTNTTATGAGCATANNTCATNTTTTTNCCAATAAAAAAACACNTTCCAACNTTTAACTNCTTNGTTAAAAGTCCAATATTCTCATGNTCTATTTTTGAGTCNNAACCTAACTCNTTCATGTCACCTAGNATCATAACTTTATTTTTATTGGGAAATTTATNGACAGATNTNATTGCNTTAGTCATNGATTTAGGATTTGCATTATACGCATCAAGAACTATACAATTAGATTTTTCATAAATTTTTTCAGATCTNTTATCNTCTGNTTTATANTTTGAAATTTCTCTNGCAGCATCCTTTTCATCTATATCAAAAAATTTACCNACNGTAAGAGCAAAAAGAATATTTTGAAAATTATAATCTCCAAATAATGATGANTCAAAAGTTTCTTNTTGAATTTTAAATTTCAAATTAGGTANAGATTCTATTAACTGAACCTGAATTATAGANCCNTCNCCCACTAATTGGATAGNATCNGNAAANCTTTTAGAAAAATTTTTNATTATCTCATCTTTATTATTAATTATTACCTGACCATTATTTTTTAGTAAAAAATTAAATAATTCCGACTTCCCTCTTATCACNCCATCTANNTTCTCAAAACCTTCCACATGAGCATTTGATATATTTGTTATCATTCCAATAGTAGGCTTAGATATATTTGATAATAATTCAATTTCACCAACAGCACTTGCGCCCATCTCTATGATTGCAATTTGATGATGATCTTTTATTTTTANAATAGTCAANGGAACACCNATATGATTATTAAGATTTCCTTCAGTGGCTAAGACTTTAAAACTCAGAGATAAGACCTTTTCAATTAAATTTTTTGTGGTAGTTTTTCCNTTAGATCCAGTTAATCCTATTACNGGTATATNNANCCTNTCTCTATGAAAAANTGCTAACTTTTGTAATGTATCGAGAACATCTTCAACATAAACTAGACTTTTATGTTTACCNTCTAACGACATATCATCTACGACTGATAATTTCGCTCCATTTTTAATAGCATCCAAAGCNTAACTATTTCCATCAAAATTTTCACCTTTTAAGGCGAAGTAAATAGAANCTTTATTTAATTTTCTTGTATCAGTACTAACCCCACTAGAATCTAAAAAAAAATTATAAAGCTTTTCAATCATGACCTCTTAACTTTATATCTAACCTCACAATTTCCTTTTGAAATCTCTGAGAGCTTATTTTTAATTAACTTTTTCTTAAGTGGAGATAAATAATCAATAAAAAGTTTACCTTGTATGTGATCATATTCATGCTGAATTACCCTTGCCTGCATACCTTTAAAAACCTCTGTTTTCTTGTTCCAATTCTCATCAAAAAAAGTTATCTCNATACTAGACTTNCTGTTAACACCTCCTCTTATATNTGGAATACTTAANCACCCTTCCTCAAATTCCCATAAGTCTCCGTCTTCATTATTNAAGACNGGATTAATAAAAACTTTTTTAAANGAGGNCATCTCNTCATCTTCTAGNCTGGATCCGTCAACTACAAAAAGTTTTTTTGATATCCCAATCTGAGGAGCAGCTAAACCAATNCCATCAGCATCAGNCATAGTCTCAAACATATCATTNACTAAAGATTTAATATCNAGATCCCCCATCTTAATTTCAGTACATTTTTCTCTAAGTACATTATCNCCATATAGAACTATTGGATATATCATAGACCTTTTCTTTTTAAATATGATTGNAATATAATAGAGGCACTNAACTTGTCAATATTAGTTTTATCTTGTCTAAACTTTTTATTTTTTCCCATCATTAGAATAGTGTCTTTAGCAATCTTNGAAGTAAACCTTTCGTCATAAGTATCTACCTTAATCAGNGGGTATTTTCTCTTTAATAGACTTATAAAACTAAGTGTTTTTTTTGTTGCATCNGTTTCTTCACCTCTTAAATTAAAAGGGAGACCAACTACAAATAATTCCACTTTATTCTCTTTAATATAACTATTAATAAAAGATATAATTTCAGCGGTANGTATTGTCTCGAGTGGAGAAGCTATTATTTGAAGTTCATCCGTTACAGCNACACCAACTCTTTTTAACCCATAATCTAAGCAGANTATCCTNGCCATTAATTTAGAAAAGAGAGGTTTCTAATATCATCAGAGACCTTTTCTTGAAGCTCTAGAGCCCTCGGAAATAAAATNTGATTTTCAATATTTGAGTGAACTTCTAATTCATTATCAAATTCCTTAAGTTCTTGAAAAATAACTTTAAGATGTAGATTTTTTATATTTTTAATTGAATAGTTCTTTGTCAAGCCTCTTATACCAGACATCTCTGAGTCCTCATTAAGATGTTCTTCTGCTATATCTTTTAAGGAAATGCTTTTCATTTCAAAGAATATTTTTGCATGATTTTTCACATTATCATCTAGGTGATATAAGTTTTGAATATATGTAAAAATGTATTTTTCTTCCTCTAGTATATGATCAACAAAATCTTCATAAAAGAGNGGAAAAATAAATTTAAGATCATTAAANAATTCATATTTTTTATCTTCTATACTTAGAGATGAAATTAAATTTTTAATATANGGAAGTTTATTCTTGATGAAATAACTGTGGTTATGNTTTAGNTATTCNATAACTAAATTAATTGGAGAAGATTTTAAAGTTTCTAAATCTAGATCAAAAGACTCNTCCATAGAAATTCTATATCCAACCAATGAGTTTTTGTCTAAGTNATTTTCTAAACAAATATCTTTTAGGGTTGAATTATAGTGANGGAAAAAATCAATACCAAATGAGTCCAGAGCNTTGGCNTATCTAAAGTCATCAGANACGAGGTCAAAAACTTTCTTNTCNCCCAAATTTTTAGTTTCTAAAAACATGGAAATAAATGTAGAAATTAAATTTATTATTTAATAGAAAAAGTTGACTTTTATCCGTTCATTGAAACAAGAAACTCTTCATTGTTTCTAGTTCCTTTGATTTTAGATAGAAGGAATTCCATTGCCTCTACAGAGTTCATGTCTGCCAGGTACTTTCTTAGTATCCATAACCTTGACAATTCGTCTTTATCCATTAATAAGTCCTCTCTTCTAGTTCCGGAAGCAGTTACATCAATCGCAGGATAAATTCTTCTGTTCGATAATTTTCTATCTAATTGAAGCTCCATATTACCGGTGCCTTTAAATTCTTCGAAAATTACCTCATCCATTTTAGATCCAGTTTCTATTAANGCNGTTGCTATAATTGTTAANGAACCTCCCTTTTCTACATTTCTAGCAGCACCAAAAAACCTTTTGGGTTTATGTAATGCATTAGCATCAACACCACCAGATAAAATTTTTCCTGAAGATGGAATTACTGTATTATGAGCTCTTGCTAGTCTTGTAATAGAATCTAGTAAAATCACTACATCATGACCACACTCAACCATTCTTTTAGCTTTTTCTAAGATTATATTAGCAACTTTAACATGTCTCTCGGCTTGTTCGTCAAAGGTTGAAGATACAACTTCAGCCTTGACACTCCTTGCCATATCGGTCACTTCTTCAGGCCTTTCATCAATTAGCAGAATCATAAGATATACTTCTGGATGATTTTCAGCAATTGCGTTAGCTATTTGCTTGAGAAGGACAGTTTTACCAGTTTTTGGTTGAGAAACAATCATACCTCTTTGCCCTTTACCTATAGGTGAGAATAAGTCTAATATTCTTGTAGAATAATTATCTTGATTTGAACTCAAGTTTAACTTCTCCTCAGGAAATAAAGGAGTTAAATACTTAAAAGGAATTCTATCTCTAACCTCATCTGGAGTTTTGCCATTAATTTTTGAAACTTCAATAAGTGCAAAGTATTTTTCATTTTCTTTAGGAGGCCTAATTTTACCAAAGACTGTATCACCAGTTTTTAACCCAAATAATTTGATTTGTGATGGAGAGACATAGATGTCGTCAGGACTAGCTAAGTAGTTATAATCACTACTTCTCAAGAATCCATATCCATCTTGCATCATTTCCAAAACACCTTCACTCTCTATCACACCCTCAAACTCTTTTACCTGTTTTTCATATTCGGATGGTTTCCTTTGGGGTCTTCCCCTNTCGTTAGATCTATCCGATCTATCAGAATATCCCTTTTGCGGCCTACTCTTTGTTGGTCTGGAAGGAGAGGAATTAGTATCTTTCGTAGGAGCCTTAGATTCCTTAGAAGGAGTCTTAGATTCCTTAGCTGATTTTTTAGGTTTTGAGATAGCTTGCTCGTCTAATATTTTATATATAAGATCTTGTTTTGACAATTTAGAAGCACCCTTTATATCGAGTTCTTCTGTAATTTTTTTAAGCTCTGATAAAAGCTTATCATTTAAGTCGTCCATTGTGTACATATCGAAAAAAATTTAGTTGAATTATTGTGTGTAAGATTCTGTTTTTAGGTTGGCCTAATAACAATTGACTCCGCAATGATACCATTATTATACATATTGTCAAAAAAAATATTAATTTTTATTAGATTGAATTATTATTGTCAATCGTGTTAACTTCATATAAAAATTCATGGTATGATTGAACTTAATTGGTTAAGATCAGATAAAGATAACATTNCTTCTGCNCTNAAGAAGAGAGGCCTCGAAAAAATTGATAGTGAGTTATCTCAAATTATAATTTTAGATAACGACAGAAAAAATTTAAANTCTGAACTAGATACTATTTTAGCAGAATCAAATCTTATCGCTAAAGAAATTGGNNTCAAGATTAAAANTGGAGAAAAAGATTCNGTAGAGAATTTAAAGAAGANNTCAGGAGAACTTAAAGAAAAAAGNAAATCAATNTCAGAGGAACTTAAAAACAAAGAGGTCATGATAAGGGATATGTTATGTNGTATTCCAAATGTACCNGATAAAATTGTTCCGAAAGGGAATTCAGANGAAGANAACTTGTTAATATCAAGCGATGAAATTAATATTTCAAATCATATTAAATANAAACCACACTGGGAGCTAATAAAAGATTTTAGTCTAATAGATTTTGATACAGGAAATAAAATTACTGGAGCAGGATTTCCAGTTTATATTAATGAGGGGGCTAAACTTCAAAGAGCCTTAATAAATTATTTTTTAGATCAGGCAAACGAAAATGGTTACTCAGAGATACAACCACCTATTTTAATTAATGAAGAATCTGGTTTTGGAACTGGGCAATTACCTGACAAAGAAGGTCAAATGTATAAGATAGAAGATGAAAATCTTTANTTGATACCTACTGCAGAGGTACCAATTACAAATATTTACAGAAAAAAGATATTAGATAAAGATTCNCTTCCCATAAAAAACGTTGCATATACTCCATGCTTCAGAAAAGAGGCGGGTTCATGGGGATCACACGTGAGAGGTCTTAACAGACTCCATCAGTTTGATAAGGTTGAAATAGTTCAAATAGAAAATGAAGATAATTCAGAGAAAGCTCTTCAAGAAATGTGCAATTATGTAGAAAGCCTTATAAAATCTTTGGAAATATCATACAGAAAACTACTACTCTGTGCTGGAGACCTAGGTTTTGCTTCAAGTATAACTTATGATTTTGAGGTGTATGCGCCTGGTCAGAAGAGGTGGCTAGAATGCAGTTCTGTNAGTAACTTTAAAACATATCAATCAAATAGGATGAATTTGAAAATCAGAGATGGAAAAAATAAGGTGTTAGCAAATACCTTAAATGGGTCGGCTCTAGCACTTCCTAGAATCGTAGCAGCAATACTTGAGACACATCAAAATGGTAATGAAATTAATATCCCTAAAGCACTTCATAAGTATACCGGATTCAAAAAAATAAATTTATGATTATTCGAAGGGGAGTAAAAGAAGACATACCTCAGACATTANAATTAATAAANGAACTTGCCNAATACGAAAACGCTCTAGATGAAGTATCTAATACTATAGANGTTTTGGANAAAGATGGTTTTGGAGAAGANCCTGTATTCGANTTATTTATTGCAGAAAAAAACAAAAAAATAATCGGAATTGCCNTAACTTTTTTTAGGTATTCTACGTGGAAAGGGAAAGTGTTATATTTAGAAGATCTTATAGTTAGTAACTTATATAGAAGACAAGGTGCAGGAAAAAAACTATTTGATGAAGTGACTAAATTTGCAAAAGCAAAGTCTTGTGTTGGTTTATCCTTACAAGTTTTAGACTGGAATGAAATTGGTATAAATTTCTATAAAAAATACAATATGAAATTTGATGAAGAATGGATAAACTGTTACATGGAATTCGATGAAAAATAAAAAAAATATATGTGTAATAGGAAGCGGATTTTCAGGGATATCATCTGCCACGTATCTAGCAAGTCAAGGACATAACGTCTACGTACTTGAAAAAAATTCAAAACTTGGAGGTAGGGCAAGACAATTCTCAGCAAAAGGATTCACATTTGATATGGGNCCCTCATGGTACTGGATGCCTGATGTATTTGAAAANTATTTTAAAGATTTTGGAAAAGATATAAATGACTACATAAAATTAAAAAGATTAGACCCATCATATAAAGTTTTTTTNGATGATGAGGTGATAGATATCCCAGCAGATTATAATTCTTTAAAAGATTTGTTAGATTCTATGGAAGAAGGCAGCGGAAATAAACTTGATGAATTTCTAGAACAGGCAGAGAAAAAATATAAAGTGGGAATAGAGAACTTAGTCTATAAGCCAGGCCTTTCTTTAACTGAGTTCATAGACAAAGACACAATTAGTGGAATATTTCAACTTGATGTGTTTAAGTCAATGTACAATCACATAAGAAAGTATTTTAAGAATGAAAAAATTATTAAGCTGTTAGAGTTTCCTGTTTTATTTCTTGGGGCTACACCAAAAAACACTCCGGCATTATATAGTTTAATGAATTACGCAGATATTAAATTAGGGACATGGTACCCTGAAGGTGGGATGTATAAAGTAGTAGACGCGATGATAAATCTTGCTAAGGAGAAAGGTGTTAAGTTCTATAATGGTGAAGACGTAAGGAAATTTTCATATGTTAATAAAAGCATTTCTCATGTTATAACTTCAAAAAAAACATTTGATGTTGACTATGTTGTGTGCTCAGGAGATTATCATCATTTTGATCAAAATATTCTTGAAGAAAAATTTAGAAATTATAGTAAAAGCTACTGGGACAAAAGAGTTCTTGCTCCCTCATCACTTCTTTTTTATATTGGTTTAGATAAAAAATTAAAAAATATTTCACACCACTGCCTGTTTTTTGACAAAGATTTTGAGAGACACGCTGAAGAAATTTATTCAACCCCTAGGTGGCCTTCTGAACCTTTATTCTATGCTTCTTTTACATCAAAATCTGATGATTCTGTAGCACCTAAAGGAAAAGAGAATATGTTCTTACTAATGCCAGTAGCCCCAGACTTAGAAGACAATAAAATAATTAGAGAAAGATATTTTGAGCTGATAATTTCAAGACTTGAAAAACTTACTAAACAAAATATAAAAGACCATATTATTTATAAAAAAAGTTATGCAATTAGAGATTTTAAAAAAGACTATAACTCATTTAAAGGAAATGCATACGGACTAGCCAACACGTTATTTCAGACTGCTATCCTGAAGCCATCTCTAAAAAATAAAAAATTAAATAATTTATATTTCTGTGGACAACTAACAGTACCAGGCCCAGGTGTTCCACCTTCTCTTATATCAGGAAATGTTGTGGCAAAAGAATTATTAAAAAATATAAAAAGCTAATAATCTAGTTCGTAATTCTCTAATTGAATATCATCCATTCCGTCCCCGTCAAAAGGATTTTCAATCTGTTCTTGGACATTAAATAATGATATAAGGATGAAAGATATTATAGTATTCAATGCGTACACTAAGAATGTTGTATCTACAATTTCTGAGCCACCAAATGTTGATCCAATCTCAAATCCCATTGAAGCATTTCCAATATTATAAATAAGAGTTGGAGCATAATAAAATGGAAATATGTATATAAATAACTCACAGTAAGCTCTGATACTTTGAGGAGTTCTGTGGACCTTGATAGAAATAGAATTTTCAATCCCCATGATCACGTCACGCATCAACCTGTAGACTCTTAAGGAGAGGCTACCACCCAGAGAATCTCTGTTTAATTTAATAAAATCTTGAATCTTTCCAATTGAATCATTTAAAGCTTTTTTGTCATTTGATTCAGAGTAAAGAAATGTAATTAATTGTTTCTTGACGTCAACCACTTGACCATAGACTTTATTTTTATCTGCTTCAGATATCTTTTTTGAGACTGAGAAACAATATTTTATTGAGGCAAGAGCTCCTTTTGCTCTTCCTAAGTGCTCTAAAGCCTTCTCTCTTCTTTGAAATGCACTCCCCAAAGTAAAGACGATAGGAAATACAACAGCAACAGAAATAATTGTTAAATCTAAATTATAAGTAAGTTGATACTTATATGCAATCCATGTTGCAATCAAAGAAATAATTACAGAAATTAGAGTTCTAAAATTTAGTGCACTTGTATACTTTTTTAATACCATAAGAAATGAAATTTAATAAACAAACTAAAAATATTCTATTAATATGTGTTTTATATTTTATTAATTTTAATAACATAGCACATTCTCAAAGTTCAGAATTATTTTCTGATAATTTAAATTTAAATGCCAAAATATCTTTCGACTTCAAGGATCTTTATAAAAACACTGATGACTCAACTTTTATTAAGTCTAAGATGTTTTACTCAGTAAACGGACAAGAGGAGGATTCTATGACAGTAAGAATTCGAGTTAGAGGAAACTTCAGAAAGAAAATTTGCTATTTCAAGCCTATGAGACTTGAGATTAGAAAGAAACAAGCCGAAAACACAATTTTTGAAAATAACAGAAAGCTTAAACTCGTAGTGCCATGTCAAAATGAGAAGGGAAAAGACGAACTTATATATAAGGAAATGTTAGCATATAAGTTATTTGAAGAAGTGTCAGATGTTCATCTCAAAACCCAACCCCTGACTCTAAAAATTATTGAGAAAAAAGGAAATAAAGAAATAGAACACACAATGTTTGCATTCTTAATTGAAGACGACTCAAAAGTTGCCAAGAGACATGACATTAAAAAATTTCCAAAGAGAAGAGTTAGTCCTCTTATTGTATCAGATTCCTCAGCAATAAATTTTACTTTGTTCTCTTACTTAATAGGTAACACCGACTGGTCAATGGCGTATCAACATAATACAGAAATGTTTTTTAATGGAAAAAAACTTGTTGCTATACCTTATGATTTTGATCACAGTGGACTAGTAAACGCATACTATGCTAAGCCAAACCCAATGCTGAAGATATCTAGCGTTACAGAGAGAGTATATAGAGGCCTTTGTAAAAGAGATCCTGAAGTATTCTCATTCATGAGAGATTTATATCTTTCCAGAGAAGCAAATATTTACAATACCCTTAACGCTTATGAAGATAATTTTGATGAAAAAGAATTTAACAGGTTAAATAAATATATTCGATCTTTCTTTGATATCATTAGATCAGATATTGAATTTAAAGATAAAATTCTTAGCAAGTGTAGAGGTTAATACATATGGGAAGTGCAATAAAATTATATAATGATGTTAGCACTAAATGTAGTGAACTCATAACCAAAAGCTATAGCACATCCTTCTCTTTAGGAATATATACCCTAGACAAAAGAATACATGAAGACATTTATAACATTTATGGTTTCGTTCGATTTGCAGATGAAATCGTTGACACTTTTCATGATCTTGATAAAGAGAAATATTTAAATAAGTTCGAAGAGGAGACATTCCTGTCAATTAAGGAAAGTTTTTCTGCAAATCCTGTACTTCATGCTTTCCAACTCACTGTAAATAAATTCAATATTGATGAAAAACACATAAAAGCTTTTTTAGATAGTATGAGGATGGACCTTTCAATGAAAAAATTTGATATGGAAGAGTACAAGAAATACATATATGGTTCTGCAGAAGTTGTGGGGTTAATGTGTCTAAAAGTTTTTTGTAATAATGAAAAAACTTATAATGAACTTGAGAAATATGCTATAAGCTTAGGCTCGGCATTTCAAAAGGTTAATTTTCTTAGAGACATCAAAAGTGATTATGATGAGAGAGGAAGAGTATACTTCCCAAATGTAGAATTTGATACTTTTACAGATGAGCAAAAAAATGATATTGAAGAAGATATTGAAGAAGAATTTAACCATGCTCTCTTAGGTATAAAAAAACTACCTGCTGTAGCGAGGAAAGGTGTTTACTTATCATATAATTATTATCGAGAACTGCTCAATAAGATTAAAAATCTTGACCACAAAAAAATAAAGAGTGATAGAATAAGAGTATCTAACTTTAAAAAATTTATAATATTTTTATCAACATATTTAAACCCTATTTAATTGACTCTATATTTTAAGTTATTACTTTTCACAATATCATTTCCATTACTTGCCTCGTGGGATAAAAGGTTTAATTACGCATCTAAATTCAAGTTCCTTTTTCCATCAATATTTATTACTGGCTCTTTTTTTATAGTTTGGGATATAATATTTACTCAAAATGGAGTCTGGGGATTTAGTGAGACTCACACATCAAATATTAACATATTATCTCTTCCCATTGAGGAGTGGCTTTTTTTTATCATAATACCTTTCTCTTGTGTTTTTATTTATGAGAGTGTTAAGTATTTTTTTGATATAAAAAAATATAACGGTATCTCTAGAAAGATAATTATTATGGTAGGGACTTCTCTTTTAATATTATCTTTTTTAAATTCTGAAAGGGCTTATACCTTCTGGAATTTTTTATTTTGTGGATCATTCCTTATTTATAGTGGATACAAGGAAAGGGACTATCATGCTAATTTTATCGTTTCATACCTTTTTAGCAATATTGGACTTCTAATAGTTAATGGAATTCTTACTGACGGTAATTTTGATTTTAATTTTTCTACAGACCCAGTTGTTTGGTACAATAATGATGAAAACCTCTTTATAAGATTTATTACCATACCTATCGAAGATTTCTTCTACAGCTTACTTTTATTGCTCATGAATGTAACATTTTATGAAAAATTCAAGTCTAAATCTCTATAAAGTTTTTTATAAAGTAACTTTGCACTATGTTATCATTAGATGTGACTATAGACACTAAGTCTGGGTTTTGTTTTGGAGTTGAATTTGCTATTGAGATGGCAGAAGATATCTTAAAAGAAGAAGGAGAATTATACTGTCTTGGTGACATTGTCCATAATAATAGAGAGGTTACTAGACTTGAGAAAATGGGATTAGAAATTATCGACCATGAAAAACTCAAGGTAATGAAAGATGTTAAGGTTCTTATCAGAGCTCATGGCGAACCTCCTTCTACTTATGATATAGCAATTAAAAATAATATAACACTTATTGATGCATCTTGTCCAGTAGTTCTCAAGCTACAGAATAGAATCAAAAAATCTCATGACAAAGAGGAAAAAATTTATATTTATGGTAAACACGGTCACCCAGAAGTAATAGGACTCTTAGGGCAAACTGGAAAGGATGCGATAGTATTTCAAGATATCAAAGAATTAGATCTTGATTCTTTACCTAAATCAATTACATTATACACTCAGACAACTAAGAGTAAAGAAAAATTTTATGAGATTGTTTCAACCCTAACAAAGTCAGGTTCTGACGTAAACGTAAATGATACTCTGTGCAGTCAAGTAAGTAATAGAGACACCCAACTTCAAGAGTTCTCAACAAATTTTGATAAAATTATTTTTGTGTCTGGGACTAAATCTTCCAACGGTAATGCCCTGTATAATGTATGTAAGAAAAACAATGACAAGTCTTATTTCGTATCCTCATCTGAAGAGCTTAAAAAAGATTGGTTTGGAAATAAAGAGAAGGTTGGTGTTTGTGGGGCAACTTCTACTCCGATGTGGCTTATGGAAGAGGTAAAAGAAAAAATATTAAAATTTTAGAATATGTTAGTTAATATTTTAATTGTCTTAGGGACATTTATTTTTATGGAAGGAGTAGCATGGTTTACTCATAAGTATATAATGCACGGTATCCTCTGGACTTGGCATAAATCGCATCATAAGAAACACGACCACTTCCTAGAACTTAATGATTTATTTGCAGTAGTATTCTCTATACCCTCGATACTTCTAATTTATTTAGGTTACTCATACGAAGCATACTCTATTCTTAAATATTTTGGCATAGGTATTTTCTTCTATGGAGTTGCATATGTTATATTTCATGATATTATTGTACACAGAAGAATTAAAATTAAGTTTAAAGCGACAAGTGCTTACATGAAAAGAATCATGAACGCTCATTATGTACATCATAAGGTTCACACAAAGCACGGAGGTAAAGCTTTCGGTTTTTTATTCGCACCGAAAGAATACGATATCAATAAAGATTAATTAGTCTACAAGTTTTGGAGGACCAGGTGGTATCTGAGGCACATAAACTCTGTCACCTATCCTTTCTATAAACTCCTTTTTAACTCCATCAATTAATTTAGGATTTTTATAGAGATCAAGCATAGTCATAGCAAGTGCCTTAGATGCATAAATCATTCCTTTATGACCAATAGACATTCCTGTACATGCTACAACAGCCCACGAGTGCCAGGGTCCATCTTTAGCAGCAGCTGTTGCTCTCATTCTTACAACTGGCACTACCTGACTTACATCACCAACGTCTGTAGAACCTCCCTGAGCTGGGAGTGTAGGACGAATTGGTCTTATTTTTGAGTCTATACCTTTAAGCTCTTTACCTGTCTCCTTCAAGATTGTATTTGCGTAATTAATTTCATCTTCTGTGTACTGGATTTCTCCTAGAGACTCGATGTTTTCTTGAATAATACCAGCTCCAAATCTATTTGGCATTATCTCATAAATCCCTGAGATAAGTTCCATCTCATAGTCTACATTAGCCATCATTGAAGCAGCCTCAGCCATTTTTTTAGCTCTTTCGTAGAGTATATTAACATTTTCTTTGTCGTTCTCTCTAAGCCTAGTCCAGATCTGAGCAAAGTCAGGTACGACATTTACGACATCACCAGCTTTTTCGATATCGTAGTGAATTCTTGCAGTAGGTCTCACGTGTTCCCTGTAATAATTTAGACCAGTGGTGTACAATTCCATGGCATCTACTGCGCTATTTCCATTCCATGGGTCGCCAGATGCGTGAGAGGCATCACCATAAAATCTTAATCTAAAGTCAACTAAAGCCTTACTACTCTGAGTAGCTGCTTCAACTTCATCAGATGGGTGCCAGTCCATACATACATCTACATCATCAAATAATCCAGCTCTTACCATCCATACCTTAGCAAAAATTGTCTCTTCAGCAGGTGTTCCATAAAATCTCACAGTTCCAGAAATTTCTCCTGACTCTATCATTTCTTTAATTGCAATTGCAGCCCCCAAACTTCCTGTACCATATAAATTATGACCACATCCATGACCAGCAGCTCCTTTTACTAATGGATCCTTAGTAGGTTGTTTTTTTTGTGATATACCTGGATTGGCATCAAACTCTCCAAGTATACCAATTACTGGTTTTCCAGACCCGAACTCAGCAACAAAAGCAGTTGGAATTTCCGCTACACCCCTTGTCACTCTAAATCCATTTTCTTCTGCGTAATCAGATAGATACTTAGAAGATTTAAATTCTAAAAGAGCTGGCTCTGCAGCTTCCCATATGTTATCACTTATCTCAATAAGCCTATCTTTATGAGCTTCCAATGAGCTTATAATAGCTTTTTTATTTTTAGAAACTTTACCTTGAGATAAAGTATCTGTAAATGTTATCACACCTAGTATTAGTGTCATTAATAGACTAATCCTTTTCATATTTTTATGTTTGGGTTTATAGTATTTTTCTTTAAATATAAGAAAAATTATAGATTAGAGTCTGCTGATGCTATACAGAATATCCCGTCTTGGATTG